>NZ_SFBO01000037.1:0-66679 GCF_007095705.1 Microcystis sp. Msp_OC_L_20101000_S702 | reverse complement strand
CCTAAGCCGAGTTTTCAAGGTGCTGCGCCGTCCACTTGGTTTTCGAGACTGGCCTTTTAATTCTAACGTAAAGCCAACCTAGAACGGCGGGGTTTCAGACCCAAAATTTCCGATGACAAGATTCCCTGAACCTGAATTCAGGTTTGGCAGTCCCTTTAACCCTTAATCCTTTCCCATCTGTGGAGTCCAAATCCTGAAAATATCTCTTCTTGTCGGGAAAACTCTTGCCACAAATAGCACAAATCTGTTATGATGGTTTGTCTGTGTCCCGATCAACCATACCAGTATTGAGAACAAGAAACGACTGTGGCTAATACAAAGTCTGCACTCAAACGAGTCCAAATCTCCGAAAGAAATCGACTACGCAACAAAGCGTACAAGTCAGCCGTAAGAACCCTGATCAAAAAATGTCTTGTCGCTGTCTCGGCCTACGGAGCCAACCCCAGCCCAGAAGGGTTAGAAAGCGCCCAACAAGCTCTATCAGAAGCTTACAGTAAAATCGATAAAGCCGTCAAGCGCAACGTCTTGCACCGGAACAACGGTGCTAGAAAAAAAGCCGGTTTAGCCAAAGCTTTGCAAAAAGTTAGCCAAGCTTCCTAAGGAACAAGTAAGCTGTAATCAGGACAGACGCAACAAGCGATCGGGGGTCGATGCAATTAATAGATACGCACGTTCATCTGAACTTTGACGTTTTGCAAGCCGACTTGCCCGCTATCTCCGAACGTTGGCGAAGTGTGGGAGTCGTTCATCTGGTTCACTCCTGTGTTGAACCAGAGGAATTTGCGGCGATTAAAGCCATTGCTGATCAATTTGAGGAAATTTCCTTCGCCGTCGGTTTACATCCCCTAGATGCCCAAAAATGGCGAGATAATAGTGCCGAGCAGATCGAATCCCTAGCCCGATCTGATCGGCGCGTCGTGGCGATCGGGGAAATGGGGTTAGACTTCTATAAAGCGGATAACCAAGAGCAGCAAAAACGGGTGTTTTGGACGCAATTGGAAATCGCCCATCGTCTCGATAAACCCGTGATTATCCATTGTCGAGATGCGGCTAAGGAAATGCGGGAGGAAATCAGTGCCTTTCGGCAACAAGTGGGCAAAATTCGCGGCGTGATGCACTGCTGGACTGGCAACCCCGAAGAAACTCAATGGTTTTTAGATTTGGGTTTTTACATCAGCTTTAGCGGCATTGTCACCTTCAAAAACAGTAAAACCGTGCAAGCTGCCGCCCAAATTGTCCCCAGCGATCGCCTACTGATCGAAACCGATTGCCCCTTTCTCTCACCCAATCCCCACCGCGGTAAACCTTGTGAACCCTCTTTCGTCTTCCATGTAGCCGAAACCGTCGCCCGTCTGCGCGGCTATCCGGTCGAAACCCTAGCCGAACAAACCACCCACAACGCCCGCAAATTATTTCAACTCCCCAGTTAAAAAACATAGTTTATTAGACAGGAGAAAGGAGTCAGGAGTCAGGAGAAAGCTTTTATTTATTTTCCGGTGTTTCCCTACTCCCCCATCACCCATCCCCTCACCGCTCACTGATATCCGACCGTCGCTATCGTGTCATCAGCCCTTGTAACCATAATGAACAATCTTACCTTTAACCTCTTACCCGACCTCATCGAAATCCAACACTCCAGTTTTCGGTGGTTTTTGGAAGAAGGACTAATCGAGGAACTGAACAGCTTTTCCCCCATCAGCGACTATACAGGTAAATTAGAACTACATTTCCTCGGCCAGGACTACAGACTCAAAGAACCGAAATACAACGTCGATGAAGCCAAACGACGTGATAGCACCTATTCCGTTCAGATGTACGTTCCTACCCGTCTAATCAACAAAGAAACGGGAGAAAACATCGAACAGGAAGTGTTTATCGGCGATTTACCCCTGATGACCGAACGGGGAACCTTTATCATTAACGGGGCCGAACGAGTCATCGTCAATCAGATCGTCCGTTCCCCCGGTGTTTACTACAAAGCCGAAATCGACAAAAACGGTCGCCGTACCTACTCCGCTTCCCTGATTCCCAACCGAGGAGCTTGGTTAAAATTTGAAACCGACAAAAACGGCTTAGTCTGGGTCAGAATCGACAAAACCCGCAAATTATCCGCCCAAGTTCTCCTGAAAGCGATCGGATTGAGCGATAACGAAATCTTTGACTCCCTACGCCATCCCGAATTTTACCAAAAAACCCTCGACAAAGAAGGCAATCCCACCGAAGAAGAGGCACTCCTCGACCTGTACCGCAAACTACGCCCCGGGGAACCCCCCACCGTCACCGGCGGACAACAACTACTCGAATCGCGCTTTTTTGACAATAAACGCTACGATCTCGGGCGCGTTGGTCGTTATAAACTCAACAAAAAACTACGCCTCAACGTCCCCGATAACCAGCGCGTTCTCACCACCACCGACATCTTATCGGCGATCGACTACCTAATTAACCTCGAATTTGACATCGGCAACACCGACGACATCGACCACCTCGGCAACCGTCGCGTCCGTTCCGTGGGTGAACTGCTCCAAAACCAAGTGCGAGTAGGTTTAAACCGCTTAGAAAGAATCATTCGGGAACGGATGACCGTCAGCGAATCCCAAAACCTCACCCCCGCTTCCCTAGTCAACCCGAAACCCCTAGTAGCGGCGATTAAAGAATTCTTTGGTTCCTCGCAACTCTCCCAGTTCATGGATCAAACCAACCCCCTAGCGGAATTGACCCATAAACGCCGCATTTCCGCCCTTGGACCTGGCGGTCTGACCCGGGAACGGGCCGGTTTTGCCGTGCGCGACATCCACCCCTCCCACCACGGTCGCATTTGTCCGGTGGAAACCCCAGAAGGTCCCAACGCCGGTTTAATCGGTTCCCTGGCCACCTACGCTCGCGTCAACGACTACGGTTTTATTGAAACCCCCTGTTATGCGGTGGAAAATGGCCGAGTACGCTATGATCTCCCCGTTAAATACCTCACCGCCGACGAAGAAGACGATCTCAGAGTCGCACCGGGAGACGTGGCCACCGATGAAAATGGTTATATCCTGGGCGAAACTATCCCCGTGCGCTATCGGCAGGAATTCTCCACCACTTCCCCCGAACAAGTGGACTACGTTTGTGTTTCCCCCGTCCAAATTGTCTCGGTGGCCACTTCCCTGATTCCCTTCCTCGAACACGACGACGCTAACCGCGCCCTCATGGGTTCTAATATGCAACGACAAGCGGTTCCCCTGCTGCGTCCCGAACGTCCCCTGGTGGGTACTGGATTGGAAGCACAGGCCGCTCGCGACTCTGGTATGGTCATCGTTTCGCGTACCAATGGGGTCGTTTCCTACGTCGATGCTAACCGGATTCGCATCAAAGTGGCGGATGAAGACAAAGAGATTTTTGGCAAGAGCGAGATCGAGTACGAAATTCAGAAATATCAACGCTCTAACCAAGATACCTGCCTAAATCAGCGTCCTTTAGTCTATCAAGGTGAACAGGTTGTGCCGGGGCAGATCCTCGCCGATGGTTCCGCCACCGAAGGAGGAGAAATCGCCCTCGGACAGAATATCCTCGTCGCCTATATGCCCTGGGAAGGCTATAACTACGAAGATGCGATTTTAATCAGTGAAAGACTGGTGGCACAAGACACCTACACCAGTATCCACATTGAAAAATACGAAATCGAAGCCCGTCAAACTAAGCTAGGACCAGAGGAAATCACCAGGGAAATTCCCAACGTCGGTGAAGATGCCCTGCGAAACCTCGATGAACGCGGCATTATTCGCATCGGTGCCTGGGTAGAAGCCAGCGATATCCTTGTGGGGAAAGTCACCCCGAAAGGCGAATCAGACCAACCCCCCGAAGAAAAACTACTGCGGGCAATTTTCGGCGAAAAGGCCCGGGATGTACGCGATAACTCCCTGCGCGTTCCCAACGGCGAAAAAGGCCGGGTAGTGGATGTGCGCGTATTTACCCGCGAACAGGGAGATGAATTACCCCCTGGGGCCAATATGGTGGTAAGGGTTTACGTTGCCCAAAAACGCAAAATCCAAGTGGGCGATAAAATGGCGGGTCGTCACGGCAATAAAGGGATTATTTCTCGGATTCTGCCCCTGGAAGATATGCCCTACCTCCCCGATGGTCGCCCCGTCGATATCGTTCTTAATCCCCTAGGGGTTCCCAGTCGCATGAACGTCGGTCAGGTGTTTGAATGTTTACTGGGTTGGGCCGGCGAAAATCTGGGCGTGCGCTTTAAGATTACTCCTTTTGACGAAATGTATGGGGAAGAAGCCAGCCGTTTAACCGTTCACGGATTGCTAGAAAATGCCTCGAAAAAACCCAATCGCGATTGGGTGTTCAAGGAAGAACACGCCGGCAAAGTCACGGTTTACGATGGTCGCACCGGCGAACCCTTTGACCGTCCCGTTACCGTCGGTATGGCCTATATGTTAAAACTGGTTCACCTGGTTGATGATAAAATTCACGCCCGTTCTACTGGTCCCTACTCCTTGGTTACTCAGCAACCCTTGGGCGGTAAAGCTCAACAGGGAGGCCAGCGCTTCGGAGAAATGGAAGTCTGGGCCCTAGAAGCCTACGGGGCGGCCTATACTTTGCAGGAATTGCTAACGGTAAAATCCGATGATATGCAAGGACGGAATGAGGCTTTAAATGCGATCGTAAAAGGCAAGCCGATCCCCCGCCCAGGTACGCCAGAATCCTTTAAGGTTTTGATGCGAGAATTGCAATCCCTCGGCCTCGATATCGCCGTTCACAAGGTGGAAAATGCCCCCGATGGTACTTCCCGCGATGTGGAGGTGGATCTGATGGTCGATGTCGGTCGTCGCGCCCCCTCTCGCCCCACCTACGAATCCTTAACCACAGAAGACCTTGAGGAAGAAGAATCGGAAGTGTAATTTCAGTTATCAGTGAGCAGTAATCAGTAATCAGTGAGAAGTCAGGAGTCAGTAGTCAGGAGACAGGAGAGAATTTTCCAGGAAAAAGCAAAAAAAAGGACAGTAAAGTAAAAATTTGCCTATTCCCTATTCCCCGTTCCCTATTCCCTGTTCCCTTTTCTA
This sequence comes from Microcystis sp. Msp_OC_L_20101000_S702, assembly GCF_007095705.1. Taxonomy (NCBI): domain Bacteria; kingdom Bacillati; phylum Cyanobacteriota; class Cyanophyceae; order Chroococcales; family Microcystaceae; genus Microcystis; species Microcystis sp. Msp_OC_L_20101000_S702. The sequence continues at coordinate 61,622 of NZ_SFBO01000037.1, read as the reverse complement.
ACTGAATGCTGAATGCTGAATGCTGATAGCTAATAGCTGTTTACTTGTTACCCGGATCGAGATGTTTTATAACCAAACTGTTGACAAAGGAAAACTGAAAAAACTGATCGCTTGGGCCTATCAAAACTACGGTTCGGCGCGCTGTTCACAAATGGCCGATGAATTGAAAAACCTCGGTTTTCGTTTCGCTACCAAAGCAGGGGTTTCCATTAGTGTGGATGATTTAACCGTACCGCCGGCTAAACGACAAATGATTGAAAGTGCCGAACAGGAAATCCGGCAAACCGAACAGCGTTATGTGCGCGGGGAAATCACCGAAGTGGAACGCTTCCAAAAAGTAATCGATACTTGGAATAGTACATCTGAATCGCTTAAAGATGAAGTAATTCGCAACTTCCAAGTCACCGATCCCCTCAACTCCGTATATATGATGGCTTTCTCCGGAGCGCGGGGTAATATGAGCCAAGTGCGTCAGTTAGTGGGAATGCGGGGATTAATGGCTAATCCCCAGGGGGAAATTATCGACCTCCCGATTAAGACTAACTTCCGGGAAGGATTGACCGTTACCGAATACGTTATTTCCTCCTACGGGGCGCGCAAAGGTTTAGTTGATACCGCCCTACGGACGGCAGATTCCGGTTATCTGACCCGTCGTCTCGTCGATGTGTCCCAAGATGTCATCGTCCGCGAGGCCGATTGTGGCACCAATCGTTACATCGAATTAACCGCCATGACCGATGGCGATCGCGTGTTAATTCCCTTAAGCGATCGCCTATTAGGTCGTTCCCTGGCCGAAGATGTGGTGGTCAATGGAGAAGTGATCGCCACCCGTAACCAGATTATCGATGACGAAACCGCCGAAAAACTAGGCAAACTCGTCGATAAAATCAAGGTCCGCAGCCCCTTGACCTGTGAAGCGGCCCGCTCGGTTTGCCAAACCTGTTACGGTTGGAGTCTGGCCCACGGTCATCCGGTGGATATGGGGGAAGCAGTGGGAATTATTGCCGCCCAATCGATCGGGGAACCGGGGACTCAGTTAACCATGCGTACCTTCCACACCGGGGGTGTATTTACCGGAGAAGTGGCCCGGCAAGTGCGGAGTCCCTTCGAGGGAAGCGTGCGTTTTCTGCCGGGGTTAAGTATCCGTAACGTGCGAACTCGCCACGGGGATGAACGGGACCAGGTGGAGGCACCGGGGGAAATTAAATTAACACCCAAGGATAAAACTAAAGAAACCGTCACCTACTCTTTGACTCCTGGTTCGCTGCTATTCGTCACCGATGGGGCAACGGTAAGCGAGGAACAGTTACTAGCGGAAATAACCTCCGATAAAGTCCAAAAATCCACGGAAAAAGCCACAAAAGACGTAACCAGTGACTTAGCTGGTGAGGTGCTATTCTCCCAATTAGTCCCAGAGGAAAAAACCGATCGCCAAGGCAATACCACCCGCATCGCCCAACGGGGGGGATTACTATGGATTCTCTCCGGAGAAGTGTATAACTTGCCAACCGGGGCCGAACCTGTGGTCAGTAACGGCGATCAAGTACAAGTGGGGGATGTTTTAGCAGAAACTAAGCTGGTATCCACTAACGGCGGTTTGGTGCGTTTAGCCCCCAATAGCCGGGAAATCGATATCGTCACCGCTTCCGTGTCCTTGGATCAGGCCGAAGTAAAAGTAGAAAGTAGTGCCGGTCGGGAACAGTTTATTATTCATACGGGAGATGGTCAAAGCTTCCTACTGAAAACCACTCCGGGGACAAAAGTACAGAATCATGCCATTGTCGCCGAGTTAATCGATGATCGCTATCAAACCCACACCGGCGGCATGATTAAATACGTCGATATCGAAGTCGCCAAAGGCAGCCGCAAACAGGGTTATGAAATCACCAAAGGCGGCACGATCCTCTGGATTCCCGAAGAAACCCACGAAGTCAATAAAGATATTTCCCTCTTACAGGTGGAAGATGGGCAGTATGTGGAAGCAGGGGAAGAAGTGGTTAAAGACATCTTCTGTAACTGTAGCGGTGTGGTGGAAGTGATCCAGAAAAATGACATCCTCCGGGAGATTATTGTCAAACCAGGGCTGTTATTTATGGATCTCGAACCGGAATCCTCCGGAATTGCCCAAGAACAGTTAATTTACCCCGGGACACAGTTGACTCCCGAAGTGACGATCGAGGAGTTACGGCAAGCGGAATGGGTGGAAACTAACGAGGGTTTGGGATTACTGCTGCGACCAGTACAGGAGTTTGCCGTAGAAGACCAATCCACTTCTCCCACCCAAGGTTCCGCTAACCAAGAAGGAGGACGACATATCGAACTGCGATCGGTGCAGCGCATCTTCTTTAAAGACGGGGAAAGAGTTAAATCCGTCGAGGGTTGTCAACTGATCAGCACCCAATTAGTCCTCGAAATTTCCAGCGAAGAACCAGAATCAGTCTCCCATCTGACGGCCGATATCGAGTTAGAACCGATTGAGGACAGGGATTGTCAGCGTTTACAGTTAGTTATTCTCGAATCCCTGGTGCTGCGTCGGGATAGTGATAATGATCCTTTAGGCGGTAATATTCAGACTCGCGTTCTCGTCCAAGATGGCGATGAAATTCCACCGGGGGCAGTGGTGGCCCGGACTGAGATTCAGTGTAAGGAAGCTGGAGAAATTCGCGGGATTCGCAAGGGTAGCGAACCGGTACGCCGTCTTTTAATTGTCAGTGACCGTGACGAGTTTATTCTCCCGCTCGCTGTTGCTCCCACCGTCAAAGCTGGGGATCTGGTAATCGCCGAAACCGAGATCGGCGCTGGAGTTTTAGCCCCCAATTCCGGTCAAGTGCTGGCCATTGACCAAACCACCACCGGCTATGAAATCCGTCTGCGTAAGGCCCGACCCTACCGAGTGTCGGCTGGGGCGATTCTGCACATCGATGAGGGAGATCTGGTCCAACGGGGCGATAATTTGGTGCTGTTGGTGTTTGAGCGATCGAAAACCGGGGATATCATTCAAGGTTTACCCAGAATCGAAGAACTGCTCGAAGCACGCAAACCGAAGGAGGCTTGTGTACTAGCACGCAAACCGGGAGTTTGTCAAGTGGAGTATCAAGATTCTGAGATCGTCGATATTAAGGTGGTCGAGGATGACGGCACGATCAGTGAATATCCGCTTTTAGGCAGTCAAAACCCCCTGGTGAGCGATAATCAGCGTATCGATGTGGGTCAGGCGTTAACCGATGGTCAGGCTAATCCCCACGAGATTTTAGAGGTGTTCTTTAATTATTATGTGGATAGCTTGGGCAGTTACGAAGCGGCCTTAAAAGCCTTGGAAAAAACCCAGATGTTCCTCGTTGATCAGGTACAGTCGGTTTACCAATCCCAGGGGATCGATATTGCTGATAAACACATCGAAGTGATCGTGCGTCAGATGACTTCTAAGGTGCGGATCGATGACGGTGGCGATACCAGTATGTTACCCGGGGAATTGTTGGAATTGCGACAGGTGGAGACGGTAAATGAAGCCATGTCAATCACCGGTGGGGCGGCAGCTAAATATACGCCTGTACTACTGGGAATCACCAAGGCTTCCTTGAATACCGATAGCTTTATCAGTGCCGCCTCCTTCCAAGAAACCACCCGCGTCCTCACGGAAGCGGCGATCGAAGGCAAGTCCGACTGGTTACGCGGTCTCAAGGAAAACGTGATTATCGGTCGTCTGATTCCGGCGGGTACTGGCTTCAATGCCCACGAAAACATGGCGGGGGTCAGCGATTACACCCCCCCGGAGGAGGAATATAACTACAACAACAATCGTGGTTATTACGCTCCTCCCGGCGGCCTCGGTTTCCCCCCTCGTCCCGGTTTCGGCGACAGTAGTGAGGATAGCGATATGATTCTTGACGATCAAACCGCTCGCGCCTACGCTGAGGGTGATGTGGTCGATTTAGAGGATGATGAAATGGCTTTCCTATCTTCCCGCGGCAGCAGTCGCTTTAGTCGCCAACCCATCAGCGACAGCTGGTCAGAAGTCGATGAGGAAGGGGGAGAGGACGATTTCGAGGGGGATTACGAAGAAGAATAATCGTCTGTAGATATCTTAAAAGGAGGAGTGGCAGGAAAAACCCTTGTTATTCCCCAAAAACCTCCTCCTTTTCCCGACAAACTCCCTAATTTTTTAGCTAACTCACCAGAGTTTGGCAATAAAAGAAGGCAGCATTTTTTGTCAACCAGAAAGGGTACAAGGTTGAGATTTGAAGAATTTTCTCTCAAGTCGGGATGACAGGATTTGAACCTGCGGCATCCTGCTCCCAAAGCAGGCGCGCTACCAAGCTGCGCTACATCCCGAAGTAAACTCTTTTTTTAGTATAGCCTAAGAGCCGCATTATTAATCGGGATACCAAAACATCCCTTTGATACCTTCGGGATCGAGAACAAAACCGAGACGACGATAGAAATCCACCACCTGCGGATCGGCGAAAAGAGTTATATTACTGATGTCCTCACCCCGCAACTTCCTGATCATAAATTTCATTAATGCTTTACCAAAGCCTTTACTTTGATAGTGAGGATGAACAACCACATCCCAGACCGTAGCATTAAAAGCGTGATCGGAAGTGGCACGAGCAAAACCCACTAAACGACGGCGATTACCTCGCACTTCCCACATCGACACCACTAAAAAACTACATTCGATCGCTTTTTTAACCTTGCGTAAAGGACGACGGGCCCAACCTACCGAGTCACAAAGTTCTTCTAACTCATATAGATCTAGCTCTCGATCGGTACTAAAAAATACTCGCGTCTGTCCGAGGTCATTCTGGGCAACCTCTACCAAGTCTCCCGAATAGTCAGGTGATGCAGTGACTTCCGAGCTATTAAATAATCTCTTCCAAAAAACCATGCCGGGGGGCTACTGCCTCAATATTATCCTTTTAGCCTAGTATATTTTATTTTCCCCTCTCTAAGAACAATCGGGCAACCGGAGTCCAAATGTGATTGGGTGAGTACGGAGAGGGTGGGATTTGAACCCACGAACCATTGCTGGTTACTCGATTTCAAGTCGAGCGCGATCGACCACTCTGCCACCTCTCCAAGGCAGCTAGACCTATATCCTATCATTAGATTCCTTGCATAAATCAAAAAATTTTCCGCAAATGAAAGGAAAAGGTGTGCATATTAGACCTCTTGCAGAAATCAAAAATCGTTGTTAGGGTTAGGAGTCAGTAGCCAGTAGTCAGTAGTCAGGAGAATTAAGAATGAATAATAATCAATTAAATGGTCTATTTACAGATTTTTAGCGTTGGCTGAATAAGTCTGTTGGTGGAGTCAGTAGCCGGTCGTCAGGAGTCAGTAGCCGGTCGTCAGGAGATAGGAGTCAGGAGATAGGAGATTATTTTATTTATTCTCCCCACACCCCACACCCCACACCCCACTTCCCACTTCCCACACCCCACACCCTGTCCCCACGAAAAACTTTTTCAGCAGACCTTGATTATGCAAGAGGTTTACTATCGGGTTAAAGATTAAAATTTCCCCTTTCCCCCTTCCCCGACTTCTGCAAGAGGTCTATTCTAGTACATTAGAAGTGTGATTAGGGGTTTCTGAGCAGGATGTTGGGCGGAGGCCGATAGGCCCGACTACTTCCCCTCACTACCCCCGCCGGGATGACCGACTTATTCCTTTAATTTCTGTAATTTTCGGCTTTCAAAGGGGAAAACTCAAATTAGAATAGGGAAGGGTGCCTTAAAATTGCTGTTTTGGCGTATAATCACCTCAATAAAATTTAGAAGCTCCTAGAGTTGATAGTTTTAAACATTTCTGTGAGGAAAATGTATTTATTATGAGTTCAATTATTGAAATCGGCGACCAAAAAATTAGCGAGTCAGAGGTATTGCCTCTTTTGGCAAAATATGGTATGTTACCCCAGTTAATCCGGGAAGTAATTATCGAACAAGCGATCGCCAATATCACCTGCAATCCCGAAGAAAGAAACGCGGCCTATTCCCGTTTCTATCAAAATAATCAAATTGCCAACGATGAGCAAATGAAATCTTGGTTACAACAAAACGGGATGGATTCCGAGCAACTAGAATATCTAATTCTGCGGGACATTAAATTAGAAAAATTTAAACAGGAGACTTGGGATAACAAAGTAGAATCCTACTTCTTGCAAGTCAAAAGTCAATTGGATAAAGTGGTTTATTCCCTGATTCGGACAAAAAATATCGGCATTGCCCAAGAACTATTTTTCCGGATACAGGATCGAGAAAATAGCTTCGCTGAACTGGCCAAAAAATACTCCCAAGGATCAGAAGCGGAAACCGGAGGACTGCTTGGACCCGTGGAACTGAGCACTCCCCACCCCCAGATCGGGCAAATTCTCAAAGCAAGTAAACCGGGGCAACTGTGGCCACCGACGCAAGTGGGAGAATGGGTCGTGATTGTCCGGTTAGAAAAATATTTATCCTGTGAATTGGACCCTCCCACCCGTCAACGCTTACGGAATGATTTATTCCAACAATGGTTAATGACTCAAATGCAAACAGTGAAATCTATCCCCGAATCAACCCCAGTCAATAGCGAGCAGGGATCGATTACATAGCATTTCCTTGCAAAACTGGGTAAACCCAGTCTTTTCGCTTAATTATTTGTCAAATTAGTCAATTTTCGCCTAGCTAATGAGTTATACCACTTTAGATTTTACCGCCTTTCTGGAGACTGTACAGCCCTTTGATCGCCTGCCCGTAGAGGTTAGACGTTCCCTCGGTCAGAAATTACAACCCTTTCGCTATGAGATGGGCAATGCCATACTCAAGTGCGATCGCTTACCCTCTCACCTCGTTCTTCTCTACGAGGGAGAGGCCAGACTTTTGGGTTACGATGCTAGGGTTAACAATTCGCTGCCGGTTACTTTGGCTAAATTGCAGCCCGGGGATTTATTCGGGTGGATGAGTCTTCTGCGCGGTACCCCCTGTGAAACGGTGATCGCTTCTTCGGAAGTCACGATCTGTTTAACCTTAAAAGAAGAGGATTTTTGGTCTTTAATCAATAATTACCCGGAATTTAAGCAATATTTCTTTGAACAAACCTCGATCGCTGAAGTTTATGCGACCCTAGGCTCCTATCTTAATCAACAGGCCTGGGGTGGGGGAGACCTGAAAGAAATTGCACAGGCTCTTTTAAACAGAGCTTGTGTGTCCTACAACCAGATTAACGATGATTATCTCTGGTTAGTCAGCGAAAATACCGACAATTATCCTATCGGCACAGTCATTACCCAAAATAATCCGACTAACACCCGTTTATTAGGTCTTTTCTCCAATCAGTTAGATGAATTCTTCGACGTAGCTCAGGGCAAGTTCTTGACAGTTGCAGCCGAATCGGCTGCGGAAACAAAAACCGATGATATCTGGGAAACCCAAGTCATTAAGGGAAATAAACCCACCCAGGTATTAGATATCCCTCAAGGAAAAATAAGCGACATCACCAGCGATATCGACCTTGACAAAACTCTCCAGAAAAACCGCAAATCCTATCCCTTTTTCAGGGGAAAAACGGAACTAGAGGCGGTGAGTGCCTGTTTTCAGATGATCTGCAAATATTTTAATATCCCCTTTCGCAAGGACGTGATCCAACGCATCCTAGGGGATCAACTGCAAAGAACTGGCAGCCTTTCCCTGCCCCTGTGTGGGGCTGTGGCCGAGGTAGTGGGACTCCATAGTCAATTAGTGCCTTTACCTGCTACTTCCTTGCCCAATATCAACCCTCCTGCCCTAATTCGCTGGCAAGACAGCATCGTTATCCTCTACGAAATCAATCAACGGGAAACCACGATCGCTGTTCCCGAACGGGGGATAATTAAACGCAAAACCAGCGAATTTCTGGAATCTTGGGGCGAAAAAGGGGAAGTAATTCTGCTCAAACCCACCAAACACACCCAGCAACAGCGTTTTGGCCTATCATGGTTTTGGCCTTCTGTCAAGAAACATAAACGAGTCTTAATAGAAGTTTTTATTGCTTCTTTCTTCGTGCAGTTATTTGCCCTGGCCAATCCCTTGATGATTCAGGTGATCATCGATAAAGTGATCGTGCAGAATAGCCCAGAAACTCTGAATACCCTCGGGGTTTTCCTGTTAGTAATTGCCGTTTTTGAGGGAATTTTAACCTTTTTGAGGACATCCCTGTTTGTCGATACCACTAACCGCATCGACATGACCCTCGGTTCAGAAATTATCGATCACCTGCTGCGCTTACCCCTGAAATACTTTGAACGGCGACCTGTGGGGGAAATTTCGACAAGAATCAACGAATTAGAGAATATTCGGCAATTTTTAACGGGTACAGCCCTAACGGTGGTGTTAGATGCCATTTTCTCGGTTATCTACATCGTGGTTATGTTGATCTATAGCCCGATTCTAACCGTTTGGGCGCTGGGAGTCGTACCGATTTTAGTTCTGTCCACAGCTATTTTCGCACCAATCGTGCGGCGACAACTGCGAGCAAAAGCGGAACGAAACGCCGAAACCCAATCCTATCTGGTGGAGGTGATGACGGGAATCCAAACAGTAAAAGCACAGAATATCGAATTGCGTTCCCGTTGGCAGTGGCAAGAACGTTATGCTCGCTATGTGGCCGAAGGTTTTCAAACGGTAATGACCTCAACTTTGGCTGGTTCCTTTAGTCACTTCTTTAACCAATTATCGGGTTTATTAGTGCTGTGGGTGGGAGCAGCCTTAGTTTTAGACGGACAACTCACTCTTGGTCAATTAATTGCCTTCCGGATTATCTCTTCCTACGTTACCTCGCCGATTCTGCGTTTGACCCAACTCTGGCAAAACTTCCAAGAAACTGGCTTATCCCTGGAAAGATTAGCCGATATCGTCGATACTCCCCAAGAAGCGGAACTCGATCGCCAAAACATCCCCATGCCCTTAATTAAAGGCACTGTCACCTACGAAAACCTCGCTTTCCGCTTCAATCCCCACGGTGCCCTGCAACTATACAACATCAATTTAGAATTCCCCGCCAGCACTTTTGTCGCTTTGGTGGGAGAAAGTGGCGCTGGGAAAAGTACCATCACTAAACTATTAGCCCGTCTCTACGAACCAGAATCGGGACGGATTCTCATCGATGGCTACGATATCAACAAAGTGGAACTCTATTCCCTGCGTCGTCAAATTGGCATGGTTCCCCAAGAAACTCTATTATTTGACGGTACGGTACAGGAAAATATCGCCCTGACTAACCCCGATGCGACGGTGGAGGAAATTGTCTCGGCAGCGAGAGCAGCTGCAGCCCACGAATTTATTATGACCCTACCCAATGGCTATAATACCCGCGTCGGTGAACGGGGGGCATCCCTATCGGGGGGACAACGACAACGGGTTGCGATCGCTCGTTCCGTCCTGCAAAGACCGCAAATTCTCATTCTTGATGAGGCCACCAGCGCCCTCGACTATAACACCGAACGGCAAGTGTTTCTGAATCTCAAGGAAGTTTTCAAGGATCACACGGTCTTCTTTATTACCCATCGTTTAGCTTCGATCAAATCCGCCGATATTATTGTCATGATGGATAAAGGGACAGTAGCGGAGGAAGGCACCCACGAGGAATTAATGGCCAAAAAAGGCCTTTACTATACTCTCTATAAACAACAGGATTCGCAAATCTAGTTAGTCAGTTATCAGTTATCAGTTATCAGTTATCAGTTATCAGTAAACGGTTATCAGTTATCAGTAAACGGTTATCGGTTCACTGATTACTGTTCACTGCTCACTGAAAAAATAAATATAGGAGAATCCCCATGAACAGCAATTCTAATAACGGTCAAAACGGCAAGGGCAATGGTAAAAGCGATGAACTGACCCAAGCAAGTAAAAACGTGGCCACTACCACGAAAAATAAAAGTATTACCCCTTCTTTACCCACTTTCAGCCCACCAGAACAATCGGTGATTCTGAAACAATCGCCCATTTGGTCGCGGACGATTATCTGGACATTAATGAGTGTCACCACTGCCGCTTTAATTTGGTCAGTGTTCGCCAAAATCGAGCAGGTGGTCGGTGCCCAAGGACAACTTAAACCCCAGGGCAAAGTGCAAGAAGTACAAGCACCGGTGAATGGGGTGGTACAGTTCGTTAAAGTTAAAGATGGCGATCGAGTTAACAAAGGGGATGTACTGGTTTTAATGGATTCCAGTGCCTCGCAAGTGCAGTTAGAATCTTTGAAAAAAATTCGCGCCACTGCTGAGAAGGAAAATCAATTCTATCGTCTCTTAATGGCGCAGGATCTGACACCGGCAGCAGTGGAAAGTTCGATCGCTCAATTAAAATTACCGAGTGAAATCGCCGATTTAGCCCGTAATCGTGCCGCTTTGGTGGCAGAAAATCAACTTTATCAAGCACAGGTCAATGAAGGTGCCTCTAGCTCTGCTCTACAAGGGGAAGAGTTAGCCCGTTTAGAGGCTGCCCGACGGGAGGCCAATTCTCGACAAGCGGCCGCTAGATTGGAAATGGAACAATTAGCAAAACAATTGGCCCAAACCAGGGTACAGTTGGCCGATGCCCGCTCCCAATTAATCAATGATCGCTTCGTCTTAGAAGAAATTAAGACTCGTAATGCCAATTCGATGAAACAAGGCCAAGAAGGCTTGGATATCGAGCGTAATATTCTCAAAGATATTGAACCCTTGGGGGATGAAGGAGCGATCGCCCGTTATCAGATTAATAAACAAAAACAATCGGTAACTGATCGCCAGAATGAATTACAGCAGCAAGAGGCTAATGGCAAAATCGATCGAGAAAAACAAGAGAAAGAAGTACAAACCCGCATCGCCGAAATTTCCCGTTTGGAACAGGAAGAAAAGCGTTATTCCCTATTGATCTCCCAAGCGCGAGAAAAGCTGATTAATACCACAGTAATCACGGAAAAAGATGTGCGCGATAAAATGGCGGACAATCAGAAACGGATCGCTGAAATCGATAGTCAGATCAGTCGCGTTATCATTGATAACAACAAGCGCATTGCTGAGTTAGATAGTCAAATTAGTCAAGCACAACAGACGATTAAATATCAAAAAATTACCGCCCCTATCGATGGTGTGGTCTTTGATCTCAAGGCGCGGCCTGGGTTTGTTCCCCAACCAAGTCAAGCGGAAGCATTGTTAAAAATTGTTCCCGATGGCTGTCCCACCCAGATCAAAGATGCTGCTAAAGGTTGTTTAGTGGCAGAGGTGGACGTGACTAACCAAGACATCGGTTTTGTGCGCGTGGGACAAAAGACCGATATTCGCATTGATTCCTTTTCCTACAGTGAATACGGCGATATTAAGGGAGAAGTAATCTCGATCGGTTCTGATGCTTTACCTCCCGACGAAAATCACCGTTTTTATCGGTTCCCTGTCCGGGTAAGCTTGAGCAGTCAAGAGTTAGTTTTGAAAGATAAATCTACTCTGCCGCTGCAATCGGGGATGTCTGTGAGTGTCAACATCAAAGTCAATGAAAATCGCACGGTTTTGGGACTATTTACCGATATGTTCAATAAACAGGTGGATACTCTCAAACAAGTCCGTTAGGCGAAAAAATTCGGGGGTACATCCTGCCAACGGCCTGAACCGATCGCGCTAATCGCTTCCGAGAGGTTAACCGCACCGGTATAAAGAGCGCGGCCCACGATTACTCCCGTTACTCCCAAAGGTTCCAAAGACAATAAACTCAGTAAGTCTGTCAGGGAACTAATACCCCCGGAGGCGATGACGGGAATTTCGACAGATTCGGCTAATTCTCGCAAAGCGGCGAGATTCGGGCCAGAAAGGGTGCCATCTCGATGAATATCAGTGTAGATAATCGTGCTGGCTCCTCTTTTTGCCATATCTTGACCGAGTGCGATCGCATCTACTGAGGAAGTTTCTAACCACCCCCTGGTGGCTACTTTACCATCGCGAGCATCAATACCAACAATTATTTGCCCCGGAAAGCTTTGACAAAGTTCGCTGACCAATTCTGGCTTTTCTACGGCTACTGTCCCCAAAATCGCCTTTTCTACCCCGATTTTTAGGAGATTAGTCACCGTTTCTACATCCCGCAGTCCACCCCCCACCTGTACGGGAATGGCAATATCATTAAGAATTGTTTCAATGGTTGACAAATTAACCGATTTACCCTCTTTGGCTCCATCCAAATCGACTAAATGTAATCTGGTTGCCCCCTGATTGACCCATTCTCGCGCCACTATTGCGGGATTATCATTAAAAACCTGCGATTGTTGGTAATCTCCCTGATAAAGTCGCACACATTTGCCATCGAGAATATCAATAGCGGGGATAACTTCCATGTTTTTCTCAATATCTAACTAAGGAGCGTTTTTTATTATATATTACCAGCCTTGTCAGTTATCAGTTATCAGTTATCAGTTTTGAGTCTGAGAGGGGAACAATCCCTCTCAACGCATTGTCCACAAAGGTTTTAAAGTGCCAGCCATTGCGGGGATCGGGGGGAAAATTCCTGGACTTTTTCCCTGAAAATTAGGTAACTGACTACCTCAAAACTGGTAAAACCCCACACCCCAAACCCCATACCCCACTCCCAGGAAAAGCTTTTTGCCGCAAACCATCTATATTAAGTGTGCATGATCAAATGGCAGTAACAGTGCTGTCTTTTCACTGATTACTGTTTACTGATCACTGATTACTGATTATCGATTCCTAGGGGAAAAAATTCTTCTAGAATGATAAGTACATATACGAGAGGAATTATACTCATGTCTGCTGGGAAGTTTCAAACAGCCGCTTCATTATCCGATCGAGAGCTAGAAATACTCGATTTAGTGGCTAATGGTTTAACTAATCAAGAAATCTCGGAAAAGCTGGAGATTAGTAAGCGTACCGTTGATAATCATATTAGTAATATCTTGACGAAAACAAAAACCGATAATCGGGTGGAATTGGTGCGTTGGGCATTGCATTGGGGTAAAGTTTGTCTTGATGATATTAATTGTTGTATCCTTCCTTCCCCGGCGCTGACCGATGATCAGGTTTCCTAAACTTCTTCGACTTTTGCTTGCGGTTAATATCATCAGTCTGGGGGGATGTAGTGATGCGGGTTTTGTCACCCCTCCCCAACAGCTTTTAGGAAATACTTTAAATACCCCTTCCTCAGAAGATAATCCCCGTTTTAACTACGATGGTCGTTATCTGGTTTTTGCCTCTGATCGCAGGGGTCAACGAACGATTTATTTATTCGATCGAGTGGCTAATCGTTTAGTTCCCCTACCGGGGTTAAATCAAGCAAAAACCTATCAAGATCAGCCAGATATTAGTGCCGATGGTCGTTATATTGTTTATGTGTCGGAACAGTCCGGTAAACCCGATATATATATTTATGATCGACAAACTCTGCAAGCAAAAAATCTCACCGAAAATATCTTAGGAGAAGTGCGTCATCCGACGATTAGTGGTAACGGTCGTTTTATTGCTTTTGAAAGTAATCGTTTCGGTCAATGGAATCTGGAAATATTCGATCGAGGTGGCGAAATTTCTCCTTCTTTACCCCCGATAAATTCTTCCCCGTCCCGATAGTATTGGGAGAGAAGGGAGAAGGGTGCGGGGAACTCACAGGTGTAGGTATTTTACAAACCTGTGAAGAGAAGACAAGGAGGACAAGGAGGGAAAGTGGACAAGGAAGTTTTTAGGCGCAAAGAGCAAAAGTGAGATGAGGAAGTATTAACAGCAAGAGTAGATTTTGTCAGAGACTGTTGTGGAAATAAACCATTTAAAGAAATAGCGGCTCTTCTCGTTTCTGTTCAGTATTTTTATCAGCTACTAATTGGGATTTTAAAGTATGATAACCTCTTTTACTACCAAAAAAATCTTTCTGTTTCTTTTGGTGGCGTTCCCTGGGAGTTTCCGTTACATCCATTAACGTTACGACCGGTATCTCTGCTTGATTTAGTAGAGCTTTTTTTCCTTTTAAACGGAAGTTTCCCGATGGTAAAAGCATCCGTCTTTTTGAATTGTCCATCTGGTAAGTTTTGATAATCCATACTTTTGCTAATAAACATAGCAAAAGTATAGATGATTTCCTGACCTAAGATCACATTTTATTCTTTTTTCCACTTCCATCTAAAAATCGAGAAAAAAGAAAAACGCTGCATTATACCATAAAAAAATTATGTAAGAGGTTTATTCTTTGACAATAGAGTTGAATTCCTTGCAGCTTGGCTAAGGAGAATTTGGGTTTAATGGGAAGGAGCAGTAAAGACATAAAACTCATCCGCAGCAAGCGATAAACAAGGATAGTTAAAGTCGTATGTTTTTCGAGACTGAGAAGATAACCATAGATATTATGAGTTAGTCTTAGATAACCATAGCGTCGGGTGATAGAAGATGGTTCATGAATAATTTTAATCTGATTGGTAACAACGACTAAATAGCCTTGATTTGCGTATCTTCGGGAAAAATCAAAGTCTTCGTAGTAGAGAAAGTAATCGGGATCAAAATGGGGACAAGTGGAAAAATTAGAGAAATTAATTAATAAACTGCATCCCGTCACCCAGTCAGGAATAAGATAGGGTTTATTTCCATAGTCTAAGGATTCCTCTACCACGTTAATTGTGCCGATTTTAGCATTAAATTTTCCCCAACCAAACCAGATTTTACCATCCGGTTCGTAAATTTCTGTACCAGCGATGGCAACTTCGGGATATTGCTGAAAAAATTTGCTTGCTTTCTCCAGAGAGTCCGGTAATAAGTAAGCATCGGGATTAACTAACCAAACGATAGCTTCTTTGTCTTGTTGATAAATCCAATCAAGTCCTAGATTACATCCTTTCCCAAATCCTAAATTTTCTCCCGCTTCAATAATCTTGACTCTTTGCGCTGCTAAAGATTGGATATTTTTATCTTCAGTGGAATTGTTAATAATGATGAGAGTAGCAGATAAGTTATCGTTGAGGGAAGCGATTAAACGCTTAATTAATGCCCCGCAATTGTAGTTAACCGTCAATAGATAAATCATTACAGATAAAAGGTAGGAGTCACTGGCAATTAATAATGGTTAGAGAATAGCTTTTCCGTACTAATTACTTTTTTTGGAGAGGACAGAGATTATACTTTTCAATTTTACTGGAAAAGGGTTGACAATTTTGGAAGTCAATCTCTAGATTTTCTTTAGCTAAATCCTTCCCTAGCTCTGGAGATTTGCTATTAAAGTCAGTCATCAGAATATAGAGATTACCCACGGTGGTTTCTGCGATAAACTTTTCAGCATTTTTTCGCATTAAAGTTCCCTCACTAACTCCCATATTTCCTCGCAATCGCACAAAACGAGTCGAAGCGGGAAAATGGGGAACTAGATAACCCGTTCCTTCATCTCCCCACATAACAATCGTGGAATTTTCGTAGGGTTTTAATGCTTGACTATCGATACCAAAGTAATTATCTGACCATCCCATTCTCCACCAGTCTAAGGGTTTGACTGTAGCGGCAATTAAGGCAAAAATAGCGATCAAGATTATAAAAACTGTCCTTTTATGAGGATAAAGATAGGCAATGATCAGGATAATTAAAACTGGTGTAATTAACTCTAAAACTATCAAGTAACGATAGATAGAAAAACCCTTTAACCAGATCAGATAGGCACTACAATAAAAAGGTAATAGAAATCCGAGAATGGGTACATGGACTAAATTATTTTTTTGCTCTAGAGAACGGCAAGAGGTGTACTGATAAATAATCACTCCCAGAAGAATGACAATTAAAAGATAGGCAATGGCAAAACGAGTCTCTTTAAATTTTACCTCAGCCACTAGGGTTTGTTCCTGCACAAAATAAAAGGGATAAAATAAAAATTGCCAAACATCTTTCGGTAAAAACCGGGTATCTTGCAGGTTAAAATCTGTTTCGATGTAGGGAGATTGAAAAATTTTGTTGAAAAAGGGAAAAAGGGGATTAGCAAAATTAGTCCACATCAGCATTATCCAATAACCCATCGTCAGGGAAAAACCCACAGCCATAGAGAGAATTAAAGTCAGAAGATTACGCAGCTTTTCCTTGATGGTATTGGTTAAAAAACTAATCGCCACGATTAAACTGATACTATACAGTGCCGTGGTCAATTTTAGTCCCGTTGCTAGTCCTAAAAGCAATCCTGCGAAAATTATCGTTTTAAGCTTAACTGGTTGATTACGACCAAGACAAGCGATAATCAAAAATAATCCTGCCAAAACAAAAACACTGCTGGTACTATCTCCGATACTGGTTCCTAATTCGGAAATATAGGCTGCGCCAAAAATACTGGTAATCGCTGCCGCTATGCTTAAAGTTATCTTGTATCTTTCGCAAACCTTATCAAAGGAGTGATAAGTGATTAAATGAACTAACCACTGATTTAAACCGTGAAATCCTCCCAAGAAAAACCCAACCACCACCGGAGGTAGTTTTAGGTAATAGATAGCAACAAAAAAAGGAACATCCATCAAAGGATTAAAGAAAGTTTGTATCTGTGCTGGGAGGACATCATACTTAAAACGTCCCGTTAATAACATATAGGGATTATAAAAATGATAATTGCGTAAATCCCAGCTAACATCTTGACCTAAGATAACTGATAAAATCCCTAGTCCGATAAAATAAACTACTGCCCAGAGGAGGGGATGAGTCAGGTTGAACCGTTTTAATAATGTCATAACTTAATCAATAATTCTGGTGAATTTGACGAGAAAACTAACCCGTTTTTGTGCCATTAGACTAATTAGTAGCTCTGGGACGAGTCGGACTTTTAGCTGATAGCTTTTTACTTGATATACCATGTTTGGCTAACAAATACAAACGGAAACTTTTAACTCCCAAAAACGTCCTTAGGCGAGTTGACCAAATTTTGATATACTAAGGTGATAAAATTGCCCACCATACTGACTCGATCGCCCATGAAGTCCAGAAAAGGGTTAATCTCAGTCAAGCAAGCTTATCTAAAAATTCTATCGGTCATCCTAGTTCTGGCGATAATTGGTTTATCGGTGGTCAGAAACTATGGTATCACTTGGGACGAACCGATCGAAGTGGATATGGTCAATCATAATCTCGAATATATCCGAGAAAACAAGCCCATATCAGAAATGTCGCGTCATTACGGCTTTTATTTTAACTACATCTCCCAGCTCATCTACGAGAGCAAAGAAAAATTTTTCCCCGCTACCCCCAATCTTCCTCCCAATCCCACTGATAAGGAGGAATGGCTATCGAGGATCTGGCAAATAACCCGGGTTAAGCACGTCGTCACCTTTCTTTTTTCCCTGATTGCCTATCTATCGGTGGTGGGAATCGTCGCTATCTTAGCAGGAATCGAATCTGCTTGGTTAGGGGTGCTAATTTTAGCCCTATTTCCTGCTTTTTGGGGTCATAGCTTCTTTAATCCCAAAGATATCCCCTTTGCAGCCATGTTCACCCTCGGAACCTTCGCTGGTTCCGTATTACTAGATAAATATTTTCAGTCCGAAAATCAGACTATTAAACTAGGATTTAACCGTTTAACCGTTTATTCTTGCCTCTACGGGATTCTCGCTGGTTTAATCACCGGAATTCGCATCGGGGGCTTTTTTATCCTCTTTTATCTCATCTTCGCCCATCTGGTGGCCCGATGGAATTTAAAAACAATCCTCAAAACTCTCTGGCGTTTTCTGCCCCTATACGCAGTTATTATACTTTTTTGGGCAATAACCACCTATATAGTCTATCCTGCTGCTTGGAGAAACCCGATTACTTGGTTTATCGAAGCGATAACCCTCATGTCGAAGTATAACATCTGGGATAATACGGTTCTCTTTGACGGTCAAAATATCCCCGGTCGTTCCTTGCCTTGGTACTATCTACCCCGGCTATTTTCCCTCACCACCCCCGTCCTCCTGCAAATCGCCGTCCTATTGGGTGTAATGGGAATTTTGACAAAAATAACCAAATTAACGCCAAGCCAGCGTGCTTGCGCCATAATCACCCTACTGCAAGCGTTTTTACTGCCCACCTTTGCTATCCTGCGTCAATCTACTCTCTACGACGGCACCCGTCACTTTTTATTTGTCATTCCCGCCCTAGCAGCGATCGCATCTACGGCCATTATTTGGACATATCATAAACTCAAGCGAAAGTCAATAAAAATCTTTCTAACGACCCTGCTAATCCTCAACTTTAGCGTCATTGTCTATGACATGATCAGTCTGCATCCCTACGAATACACCTACTATAATCGCGCCTACGGAGGCTTAAAAGCGGCCCAAGGTCAACAGGAAACCGATTACTGGGGATTAAGTCTCAAGGAGGGGATGGAATGGCTTAATCAAAATGCCGCCGCTAACTCTACCATTGTGGTTGCCGGTCCGATATTTGCGGCGGAAATGGTAGAGAATCACCAACGAAACTTTACGATAATCTATCGAGATGACTTTGCTTGGGGAAAAGCTCCCGAACCCGATTATTACATGGGTTTATCCCGATACGATTATTTCCAAGCTTTCCCCCATTGTCCCATTGTTCACGCCGTCCAACGCCAAGACACCCCCCTAACCATCATTAAACGTTGTCCTCAGCTATGATCGAAATGACCGCTATTCCGCCGATTTCCTTGCAAAACTACCGTATCGCTGCGATTATTCCCTGTCACAACGAAGAACTAACGATTGCTAAAGTTGTCTCCCAATTCCAAACTTTTCTGCCAGAAGCGGCAATTTATGTTTATAACAACCGCTCTAGCGATGATACCGTGACCGAGGCCCTGAAAGCGGGGGCGATCGTGCGTCAGGAAACCCAACCGGGAAAAGGTAATGTTGTCCGGCGGATGTTTGCCGATATCGAAGCGGATATCTATGTTCTCATCGATGGTGATGATACCTACGAAATTGCGGCAGTACGACGCTTAATTGAACGAATGCTGCGGGAACAATTGGATATGGTCGTCGGTGCGCGTCGGGAAGCGGCAAAATCCTCCCAGGCTTATCGCCGGGGTCATCGCGCCGGTAATCTATTTTTAACAGGATTCGTTAAATTTCTGTTTGGAGCGCGTTTAATCGATATGCTCTCTGGTTATCGTGTCTTTTCCCGTCGTTTCGTCAAATCTTTTCCCGCTTTGTCCAATGGTTTCGAGATTGAAACCGAGTTAACTATCCACACTTTAGAATTAAAAATTCCCTTCGCTGAAGAACCAACCCTCTACGGGGAACGTCCCGAAGGTTCCCAAAGTAAGTTAAAAACCTTTCAAGATGGCTGGCGGGTATTGGGAACCGCTATTCTACTTTTTAAAGAAATTTGTCCTTTTCTCTTTTTTAGCCTTGTCTCGCTGATTTTGGCGGTTATTTCCCTCCTCTTAGCGATTCCCGTCCTGTTTGAATACCTCGAAACCGGCTTAGTACCACGTTTCCCCACCGCTATTTTATCGGCCTCGATCATGCTTTTAGCCTTTTTAAGTTTGACCTCTGGCATGATCCTCGATTCCGTCTCCCGGGGACGAAAAGAGATGAAACGAATGGCTTATCTAGCTAACAGTTGGCTGAAAGCTTAGGGAAAAAAGCTCCCTAAACATACAAGTCTAGGTCACATCTCCAGTTAAACCGTCTCTAACCGTTGCAGCACGGAGGAGGGTTTTTTGTCAATAAATTCCGCCGGCGGAATTTGATATTTAATCAGATTGGCTAATTCCTGTAGTTGGCTGATGGCTTCCGCGCCTTCGAGTTTCATTAACTCTCGATCATCGCGCATTTCTGTCCAGGTGATGCCGTAATCGGACACGAGAAACCGAATTAGATGGGTTTCACCCAATCCCACCATAAAAGATGCGCTATTCATTTGACCGCCACAGGTGTAGCAAGATACTAGATAACCTTGATTTTCTAAGGCGATCGCTAAAGCCTGTAAATCCATGACTAAGTCTTTGACCAGTTGGCGATGCTGTTCTGCAAGTCGTTTAAACACAATTTTCCTCCTGATAACACTCCTCAAGTATAAAACCTTAACACTTTTTTAAGATTCTTTTCTGAGAAAATAGGGTACGTGAACTAAGTTTTCTTACGGATGGTAAGTAACAAAATGTAAAGAACCCCAAATCTAGGGTAGCGTAAATTTCTGAGATAGCTAAGTATATATAACTACAGAACCACCAGTTTATCCATCTTTCCACCCCCTCGATCCCAACTATTCCCATCATGCCTATTTTTAAAGTTTATGATCCAGTTTCGACAAAAAAGTTCGTAAATCTATATTGACAATTACATAAACCTATGCTTCTATGCCGGATGCGGAGGGGTGTGGGGTGTGGGGTGTGGGGTGTGGGGTGTAGGGTGTGGGGAGAATAAATAAAAATAATCTCCTGTCTCCTGACTCCTGACTCCTGATCACTGATTACTGATCACTGATCACTGATTGCTGATAAGATTGTTACGAAAATATAAACACGAAATTCTATAGTTAGCCATGACCCAAAACGGAAGCTCGAAGTCGATCGTTGTCTCTCCCTCGATCCTATCGGCGGATTTTAGTAAATTAGGAGCCGATATCGAGGCTGTGGATAAGGCAGGAGCCGATTGGATTCACGTTGATGTGATGGATGGTCGTTTTGTCCCGAATATCACCATTGGACCCCTGATTGTCTCCGCTATTCGTCCCTATACGAAAAAACCTTTAGATGTGCATTTAATGATCGTGGAACCAGAAAAATATGTGGCTGACTTTGCGAAAGCGGGTGCTGACATTATTTCTGTTCACGCTGAACATAATGCTTCTCCCCACCTCCATCGTACTCTTTGCCAAATTCGCGAACTCGGTAAACAAGCGGGTGTGGTGTTAAATCCCTCCACTCCCTTAGATTTAATCGAATATGTGCTGCATTTGTGCGATTTAGTCCTAATTATGAGCGTTAACCCCGGTTTTGGTGGCCAGAGTTTTATCCCGGAAGTTGTCCCCAAAATCCGTCAATTACGTCAAATCTGCGATGAAAAAGGCTTGGATCCCTGGATTGAAGTGGATGGCGGCTTAAAACCGGCTAATACTTGGCAAGTTCTCGAAGCGGGTGCTAATGCGATCGTAGCAGGTTCGGCGGTATTTAATGCCCCAGATTACGCGGCGGCGATCGAAGGTATCCGTAACAGCAAACGTCCCCAACCTCAATTAGCCACCGTTTAATTGTCGCAGGGGTGGGTTAGCTGTTGATTAATTAGGGTCTGCTGAAAAAGTTTTTTGTGGGGACAGGGTGTGGGGTGTGGGGTGTGGGGTGTAGGTTTTTACTGATTCCCATCTGGTCAATTACCTAATTTTCAGAGAAAAAGTCCCGTAATTTTCCCACGATCACTCCCATAACTGGTACTTTTTGATTGACAAAAAGTCTAAAAGTCTTACCCAACAAGGTTTTTAGATTTATTCAGCCAGCCTTAATTATCTTAGTATTGGCACTAACCCACTCTGCTGATTTGTTCTAAAACCTGCTGCCATAAACCCGAATTAGAGACGGCTAAAACTTCGCTAGAATCAGCTTTTAGGGGATTACCAGACCAATCGCTAATTATTCCGCCAGCACCTTCAATAATCGGGATTAAAGCACAAAAATCGTAGTATTTCAGGTCTGATTCTAGGATTACCATCGGCATGGCAGTGCAGCCGGTGGCTAACATCATATAGTTATAACAATCACCCCCAAAAGCGGTACGTTTACAGACGCTTTGCAGCTGACGAGCGATCGCTTGTTGTCGTTCTGTGATAAACATTAAGGGAGTGGTGGAGGCTAAACAAGCATTTTTTAAGGCAAGTTCTTGATCTTGACAGTAGGGATTAACAATCATCTGGTTATTATAAAGACTCCCTTTTCCCTTCACTCCTAACCAGCGATCGCCTAAAATCGGTTGATCGACAATTCCTAAAATCGGTTGATTTTCTGCCACTAGGCCGATTAAAGTCCCAAAAATCGGTAATCCTTTGACAAAAGAGGATGTGCCATCGATCGGATCCAATACCCAATAACGACCACTTTGGGAAGGAATATTGGCTCCTTCTTCCCGAATAACCCCATCTTCAGGCAATTCTCGCCGAATAATCGCCACCATCGCCTCCTCAGCTTCTTGATCGGCGATTGTTACTATTGAGGAAACTTGATCGAGTTTTGTTTCGGTTTCTAGATGAGGCTGCCGAAAATAGCGCCGGATAATCTCTCCAGACGCGTCCGCTAATTGATGAGCTAGTTGGATAGTGCGCTCAATATTCATCAATAAAAGTTATCCATACAGGAAAACAATAATATTTATTTATGTTAAAGGGAAGTGGGGATTTAGCGGAAATTTCCCTATCACCCTAAATCCCTATTGCCTCTTGGATAGTGCGATCGATATTCATCAATAAAAGTTATCCATACAGGAAAACAATAATATTTATTTATGGTAAAGGGAAGTGGGGAGATGGGGGATTTAGCGGAAATTTCCCTATCACCCTAAATCCCTATTGCTGTGTCGAACCTAGAACCATCAATGGGGAACAGCTTGATTTTGACTCCATAATTAAGTTAGTCAACAATCGATTTAATCTCAAGACGAGAAAAAATTAATCTATTAGGAGTTTAGCTGATGACGGCTTTTACGGAAAATGACCTAAAAAGGTTAGAAAATCTGATTATCAATGGACAAAAAGCGATCGAAACTCGTTTAACCTCTCTGGAGAGTGGACAAAAAGCAATCGAAACTCGTTTAACCTCTCTGGAGAGTGGACAAAAAGCGATCGAAACTCGTTTAACCTCTCTGGAGAGTGGACAAAAAGCGATCGAAACTCGTTTAACCTCTCTGGAGAGTGGACAAAAAGCGATCGAGAATAGTTTTGGAGAGATCAAAAGAGAAATTCAGGTCTTAGAGATAGGACAGACGGAAATTAAGGGAGAAATCAGGACTTTAGACGCAAAAATCACCGGTTTAAATGAAAGAGTGAAACTCATCGAGGCATCCGTGGGAAAAATTCCCGATTTAGCCGAAAAAATTGGGGAGGTAAAAAACTGGAAACAGATCGGTATATCGATTGTGACTGCTTTTGTGGGTGGGGTAATTGGTTGGTTAATTCGGGGAAAATAAAACTAGGCAATGTAACATAGTATTAAGCATTTGTATATTTTTATTAATTTTTATGGAACAGACAGCTTTAAATCTGATCGCGATTACCGTTTTTTCGATCACTCTTTCCGTATTTGTCACCCCTTTGCTGTCTATTTCGCCTTTTGTCCCCGCTTTAGCTACTTTTAGCCTCTTGGGATTAGTTACCGTTGATACTCTCACCTTTAATAACCGAGGCGTGACTTTGCTACTGGATGCTCTTTCTCCCAGTAAACACCGTCAAAGAGTTATTCACCACGAAGCCGGACATTTTCTCACCGCTTATATTTTAGGCATTCCGATCGCCAGTTATAGTTTGACCGCTTGGGAAGCCTTTCGTCAAGGCCAGGAGGGAGTCGGCGGTGTTCAATTTGACCTAGCAGATTTAGAGCAAAAAGTCAAGAACTTTACCGATTTTCCTGCTTTTTTAGAGAGAATTTCTACGGTGTGGATGGCGGGAATTGCTGCCGAAACCTTAGTTTATGGTAAAGCGGAGGGGGGAGAAAGCGATCGATTTTATCTGCAATCGGCCTTAAAATTAGCGGGGGTTCCTGAGAATAATTATGCTCAAAAAGAGCGCTGGAGTTTATTACAGGCAAAAACTCTTTTAGAAAAACAACAGACTGCCTATCAAGCTTTGGTGATAGCTATGGAAAAAAGGGCAAGTGTGGAAGAATGCTGTCGAGTGATTAGTGAAAGTTTAGTATAACGGGAAAAGTAATCAGGGATAGATTTGATAATTTCCCCGTTAAATTTTTATGAATAATCAGAGCATTCAATCCGATCAGCGATTAGCTTTAATTGTGCGCGGAGCAGTACAAGGGGTCGGTTTTCGTCCTTTTGTTTATCGATTAGCAACGGAATTAAACCTAACTGGTTGGGTGAATAATACAGCAGCGGGAGTTTTTATTGAAGTTGAGGGCAATCGAGACAAACTAGAAACTTTTTTGAATCGATTATCTTTAGAAAAACCACCTCAATCGCTAATTGAAAATATTGAGACTCAATGGTTAAATCCTATCGGTTATCAAAACTTTAGCATACGTCATAGCAGCGGCGGTGAAAAAAATACAATTGTTCTCCCCGATTTAGCCACTTGTCCCGATTGTTTAGCCGATATTTTTGACCCGAATAATCGTCGTTATCGCTATCCTTTTACTAACTGCACTAACTGCGGTCCTCGCTACAGTATTATCGAGAGTTTACCCTATGATCGCAGTGCCACAACTATGAGGGGTTTTAATCAGTGTCCCGAATGTCAAAGGGAATACGAAAACCCTCTGGATCGCCGTTTTCATGCCCAACCAAATGCCTGTCCTCGTTGCGGACCCCAAATCAGTCTTTTAGACAGTCAAGGCTCTGTATTAGCGGAAAAAGATCAGGCTTTAATAGCCACTGCTAGAGCAATTCAACAGGGAAAAATTATAGCGATCAAAGGATTAGGAGGATTTCACCTAGTTGTCGATGCAAGAAATACGGAAGCAGTGCAAAAATTGCGACAACGTAAACAGCGACCGGATAAGCCTTTTGCCGTGATGTATCCTAATCTTGAGTTAGTGAAAAAGCATGGTTATGTCTCTTCTTTAGAATCGCAATTATTGCAGTCTCCTGCTGCGGCAATCGTCCTGATCAAACAAAGAAAAAATTATCTTTCTGCTGCCGTTTCTCCGGGTAATCCCTATCTAGGAGTCATGTTACCCTATACTCCCCTACATCATCTTTTATTAGCAGAATTAGGCTTTCCTATTGTAGCAACCAGTGGTAATCTAGCCGATGAACCTATCTGTATTGAGGAAAAAGAAGCTTTAGAAAAATTAGGAACTATCGCCGATTTATTTCTAGTTCATAATCGTCCCATAGTTCGACCAGTGGATGACTCTATTATCAGGGAAATGGCGGGAAAAGCGATGATTTTGCGGCGAGCGCGGGGATATGCTCCCTTTCCCGTTAAAGTTAATGAGGGAGATTTCCCCCCGATTCTGGCCGTGGGAAGTTATTTTAAAAATACCGTGGCTATCTACCAAAAAAATCAAGTTTTTATTAGTCAACATATCGGCGATTTAGATACAGTTAATGCTGTTAATCATTTTGAAAATATCCTCGATAGTTTAAAAAAATTATACGAGTTTGCACCCGAAGTTATTGCCTGTGATGCTCATCCTGAATATCTAGCAACCAAGTACGCTTATAGCTTAAATTTACCCGTTATTCCCATTCAACACCATTACGCTCACGTTTTATCCTGCATGGCAGAACATCAGCTACAACCTCCGGTTTTAGGGGTTGCTTGGGATGGAACAGGATACGGTTTAGACGGCACAATTTGGGGGGGAGAATTTATCCATATTGCTGCCGATTCTTGGCAGCGAGTCGCCCATTTTAAACCCTGGCCATTACCCGGAGGAGAAAAAGCGGTTAAAGAACCCAGACGAGTGGCTTTAGGATTACTAGAAGTTATGGAAAATACCGATAGGATAAAATCAGCTTTTAGTGAACAGGAATGGTCGATTTTTAGGCAAATGTTAACAAAAAAAATTAATTGTCCTTTAACTTCTAGTGTCGGGCGTTTGTTTGATGGTGTGGCGGCGATTCTAGGTTTATGTTATCAATTAAGTTTTGAGGGACAGGCAGCAATGCAGTTAGAATTTGCCCTTGATGGCATTAAAACGGAAGAGTATTATCATTTTTCTTTATCCTCCGACTCCCCCATAGTTATTGATTGGAATCAGATAATTTTAGGAGTTGTTGAAGATTTAGAAAAACAAGTACAAATCGGCATAATTGCCGCTAAATTTCATAATAGTTTAAGTGAGATTATTGTAGAAATTGCTCAGAAAATAGGCAGAGAAAAAATTCTCCTGACGGGAGGCTGTTTTCAAAATCGTTATCTGACGGAAAGAACAATTAATCGCTTACAAGCTTCGGGATTTCAACCCTACTGGCAGCAAACTGTTCCCACTAATGATGGTGGTATTAGCCTTGGTCAAATTATCGGGGCTTTTTCTAGACTCAAACAGTTCTAGATAGGACAAAATTAACTTCTTGGTTAGGACAGGCAAGAGGTAGTTATAAACCACAGAGACACAAAGAACACAGAGAGCCGATTTTTTTCTAGACTGTTAAACGATGCCACTCAACGATTTTATTGCCTACTTTCAAAATAATTGCTTGACCTAAACCCAGTTCTTGTGTCACATTAACTAGATGGGCGAAATTTTGACGAGTGATTGCTAGTCCCTGCAAACAGGCTAGAAAATCGAGACAGAGAACCGTGGAAAATTCCCAAGTTTGTCGGTAAACACGGCAATTATCCGGTAAAAAAGCCACAAGAGCGCGAAAATGAGTCAAAGCGGCTTTCTCAAAATTGGCGCTAGTGCAGTCAAAAGACGAGTGCTGATAGCTCATAAAAACTTTGCCTGATAGGGAGATAGCAGGGTTTCCCTCAGACTAGCACCTCGCTTCTGGGGATCACGTTCCCTTTAGAATTTCTCAATAGACTGGCAAATCCCCCCAGAGGGGTATCCTTACCCGCGAACAAATTGCTAGAAGCTAGGTTTCTTCCCAGAGATGGTGTACTTTAGATATTGATGTCCTTCCTGCTGGCAAGATAACCTGTAAATTTCCCCACTCGTCCCCAGCGATAAAAGGCTGTATTTAGTCAAAAATCAAGTGTTGACTTTGATGCCAAACTTGCCTAGTAAAAAATGATCACAGCCTCAAGTTGCCGCTTAACTAATTGACTACTTAACTGATAACTGGTAACTAAGATTATGAATAATGCAATTGTCAAACCGAGAGATGTACAAGTAGCACCGATTGCCGTCGATACTTTTGTCTTTCGTTCCCGCACTTGGGACCGGTTAAAATTCGAGATCGAATATGGATTACAAAAGGGAACTACCGCCAATAGTTATCTGATTAAAGGTGAAAAAGTCGCTCTTTTTGATCCACCGGGGGAATCATTCTCGGCTATATTTTTAGAGGCTTTAACTAAAAGAATCGATCCGAAAACTATTGATTATATTATCCTCGGTCACGTTAACCCCAATCGTGCCGTCACCCTCAAGGCACTTTTAGAAATCGCGCCTCAAGTCACTTTTGTTTGTTCCAATCCGGGGGCAATTTCCCTGAAAAAAATTCTCGAAACCGAAGCATTAAATCTGTTGGTTGTCAAGGGGGAAGAAATATTAAATTTAGGAGCAAACCATCAATTAGAATTTATCCCCACTCCTAACCCCCGATTTCCCGATCAACTCTGTACCTACGACAGTAAAACCGATATTCTCTACACCGATAAATTATTCGGAGCGCACGTTTGTGGCGACCAAATTTTTGATGAGGGTTGGAGCGTTTATAACGAAGATCGGCGTTATTATTTCGATTGTCTCATGGCTCCCTATGCCAGCCAAATTAGCAACGCTTTGGAGAAATTAGCCGCTAAATCGCCCTTATTTTATGCTGTTGGTCACGGCCCTCTGGTGCGTTACGCGATGCACGAATTGACCCTTTCCTATCAACAATGGTTAGCAGTACAAAAATATCAAGAGTTGACAATCGCCCTGATTTATGCCAGTGCCTACGGCAACACCGCCACCCTTGCTCAAGCGATCGCCATGGGGATCACGAAAGCGGGAGTAGCAGTGACGGCGATTAATGCCGAGTTCGCTGAACCAGACGAGATCAAAACGGCGATCGAAAAAAGTGTCGGTTTTATCTTTGGTTCCCCCACTTTGGGAGGACACGCACCGACTCCCATCCAAACCGCCTTGGGGATTACCCTAGCAAATGGCGATAAAAGCAAGCTGGTGGGAGTTTTTGGCTCCTACGGTTGGAGTGGGGAAGCGGTCGATCTTTTAGAAGGTAAATTCCGGGATGGCGGTTATCGCTTCGGTTTTGAGCCAATTCGGGTTAAATTTAAACCCACGGAGGCAATTTTAAAGACCTGTGAGGAAGCAGGAACCGATTTCGCTCAAGCAGTCAAAAAAGCTCGCAAAAGCAGACAACCGAAAACTAATGTTAATCAATCCCAAAGCGATCGGCGATCGCAGGCTCTGGGCCGTTTGGTGGGTTCTCTCTGTATCGTCACCTGCGAATTGGGGGAATTGCGCGGCGCCATGTTAGCCTCTTGGGTGTCGCAAGCGACGTTCACACCCCCCGGATTGACTATTGCCGTGGCGAAAGAACGAGCGATCGAGTCTCTGCTTTATAGTGGTACGCCTTTTGTCCTTAATATCCTCCAAGAAGGTCAACATTTAGCTTTAATGAAGCATTTTCTTAAACCTTTTTCCCCCGGAGAAGATCGTTTCGCTAATATCGAAACCACTAAAGCTGAGAACGGTGGGCCGATTTTGGCCGAAGCGCTCGCTTATCTGGAATGTCGGGTGGAACAACGAATGGAGTGCGGTGATCATTGGCTGCTTTATGCGATCGCAGAAAAAGGCAGGGTTTTACACCAGGGTTTAACCGCCATCCATCATCGCAAATCTGGCAGTTATTATTAGTTTGTCGTTATGATCATTTCAGGGGGTGTTTTCAGGCAGGATAACCCACCCTGACTTGAAACAGGGTGTAGGGTTTAGGGTGTGGGGTGTAGGGAAAGAAACCTCTTTCATCTCTGGTGGTGAAAATTTTTTTCATCGGGACTGACTTGAAAATAGAGGCTGAAATAACGCAAATTCGTCAATCATACTAAATCCGTTGACTATAGGCTACATATCAGGACAGGCACTCCTGCAAGTGCCGTGACTCTTAAATTATTACAGATGTATCAGCAGCCGCGTGTAAGCATCCCACCGAAAAACTAATGCGCGGGGGGTTTGGGGGCGGCGCCACGCCCCCAACGGGGGGTTTGGGGGGTAGAACCCCCCAAAAACTTGGATTGAGCAATAAAATCGCAAGTAATACTCAATCCCTTGAGTAGAGGCTACATATCAAGAAAGGCACTCCTACCCCCAACGGGTAGGGTTGATTCATGAATCAACCCTACATTACTGAACGAGTACGGAGGGAGTCGAACCCCCGACACCCAGGACCGGAACCTGGTGCTCTATCCTCTGAGCTACGTACCCACGATAAAATACCATTACATTATACCACTAGCCGGCGCAGTAGAGAAGAAATTTCCCATGACTAGCGATCGCTCTTTAAAATTACTTATCAGTAACGATGACGGTATTTCCGCGCTAGGAGTCCGCACCCTTGCCAACACCCTCGCTGCCGCCGGTCATCAAGTCACCGTAGTTTGTCCCGACGGCGAGCGCTCTGCCACTGGTCATGGCCTAACCTTACACCATCCCATCCGGGCCGAACAGGTGGAAGGAATTTTTCATCCCGAGGTGATTGCCTGGTCCTGCTCGGGAACCCCCGCCGATTCGGTAAAATTTGCCCTTAGTGCCGTCCTCAAAGAGCCTCCCGATTTAGTTTTAGCTGGCATTAACCACGGGTCTAATCTCGGCACTGATATCCTCTATTCTGGCACGGTTTCCGCGGCCATGGAGGGATTAATCGAAGGTATTCCCAGTATTGCTGTTAGTCTGGCCAGTTTTAAAGCCTGTGATTTCCAACCAGCTGCAGATTTTGCCCTCACTTTAGTCAGAAAAGTTACCCTTAACCCTTTTCCTGTTCCCACTTTACTCAATGTCAACGTCCCTCCGGTTAGTAGTGCCGAAATCAAGGGAGTGAAAATCACTAGGCAGGGATTGCGACGCTACGAGGAAACCTTCGAGAAAAGACTGGACCCCAGGGGTAAAAGTTATTACTGGTTAATTGGGGAAGTGGTGGAAGATATCGAACAACCGGACTACAGCCATTTACCCCCGGAAGTGCCTACGGATGTGCGCGCTATTGGCGAGAATTTTATCACCATCACGCCCCTACAATACAATTTAACTGATGTACAGGGTTTTCAACATTTGCACCGGAATTCTTGGCTTGATTGAGGAGCATCTCATGATATTCTGATTCAATCATTAGCGTTTGAGAGCCTATGTCCCCTCAATTTAATTTTCAAGAAAACGAACTCGAAGAAGCGGATGTCATAACCCTCTGGGATGAGCAAGGTCGATCGCTAGACTGTTATATTGAGAATGCCTATGAAACCGATGACCTTACCTATATGCTTCTTGTCCCCGTGGATACCCCGGTGATGATTCTAGCTTGGGATGAGGAATCGGAGGAAGAAGAATCTGATGCCTTCTTAATCGAAGATAGTGAGGAAATTGAGCGGATTTTCGCCGATGCTAAGGCAGTTTTAGCCGAATTAGACCTATTGCTCAAATCCACTGCTCACACCTTAACTGTTAGTGGTGAATTACCTCCCCTAGAAGAAGATAATGTTCTCAGTTTAGAAATCGATAGCGATGAACCTTCCTCGTCATCAGAGCCGGAAGAATTGCAATTTCTCGCCAGTTTCTTTTCCGAAGACCAAAAATACTCGATTTACAGTCCCCTTGCTCCTTTGTTATTCTTAGCTGTCGGTGATGGGGAAGGGAAGGTTGAATTAGTTTCCCCCGATGATGACGGTATGGGACCGATTCTAGAGGAACTTTTGTTTGATGAACTCGATTAATTACTTGATTTTACCAAATCCGCCGACCAAATTTATCGATAAATCTAGTCACAGTATATCTTTCGGGATTTCATCATCATCGTGATTAAAACGGATTTGGTATTTTTTCTTTAAATTAGGGTGTTTCTCATAAAGATGGAGTATAACCTAATTGGGTATTAACGACCGGATCCTGTCTCCCCAAAATAAAAACCTCATACCTCACCATTAAGATAACTGCTATATCACCACAACTAGGGGAATTCCTTAAAGATTAGCTATTTTTCTGGTGATAGTGAGGATGAAAGGTTTCCAAGCAAGACTGATTAAATAACCCAATCCTGCCACTAAAATAATTGTCGCCCCCGAGGTGAGATTTAAACTATAGGATAACCATAAACCAATCAAAGTAAAGACAATTCCTAAGATAATCGCTAGGACCATCATTCCCTTCATATTTTTAACAAATTGTCCACTGATAGCGGCGGGAATAGTTAACAAAGCAATTACCATAATTAATCCCACCACCTGCATTACTGCCACAATAGTTAAAGCGGTTATTCCCATTAAACCTAAATAAATTACCTCCACGGGAATATTACGAATAATCGCAAAGGTTTCATCAAAAGATATGGCTAATAACTCCTTATAAAAGATACTAACTAAGGCTATAATTAATATATCTATGCCCGCCATTATCCATAAATCATCCCTCGGTACAGTTAAAATACTACCAAAAAGATAACTCATCAAATCAGCTTTATAACCGGGGGTTAAATCAATAAAAATTACCCCAATCGCCATACCAATCGCCCACATCACCCCGATTAAAGTATCAGCTCTCTCCCGGATGCGACGCTGTAAAAACCCCATGCCTAAAGCCGAAAAAAAGGTAAAAAATATCGCCCCCACCAGGGGATTAATCCCAAAAAAATAACCGATTCCTATCCCTCCATAGGCAGCGTGAGCGATTCCCCCACTGATAAAAACCACGCGATTAACTACTACCAAAGTACCCACAATCCCACAGGCAATACTAACTAATATTCCTGCGGCAATCGCATGGCGCATAAAATCAAATTGTAAAGCCTCTAGCATGGGGTGTGGGGTGTGGGGTGTGGGGTGTGGGGAGCTTTTTCAGTAAACAGTAAACTCAAAACTCACATCTGATAACTGATAACTGATAACTGATAACTGATTATTGATAACTTTCAATTACTTGACGAAAATCGCTTTTTTGTTTGACTCCGCGCATTTCCTTGACTAATTCCCGGTCCTTAAAGAATTGTACCGTGGGAGTCCCAGTTACTTGACCCATTTTGGCAATTTCCGGGTCAGCTTCGATGTCAATTTCCACAAAATAAATTTTGCCATCGTACTCATCGACCACTTTATCTAAAATCGGTTTCAGGGTTTTACAGGGGCCACAGGTGGGAGAAACATATTTTACCATTAACAAGCGATCGCCGTCGTGGAATAATTTCCGCAAAGCATAACCCCCAACGTGACGGGTTTTGTTAATATCAAAAGTTTCCTCCGTATCGGCCGGGGTTTCGCTAACGGTTTTCGTCTCGTAATGTTCAGAAGTGGCTGATTGACGGTATTCTTGGATTAAATTATGCTCCGATAACCATCTTTCTGCCAATAACGCCGCCATACACCCCGTACCTGCGGCGGTGATGGCCTGACGGTATTCGTGGTCCTGTACGTCTCCTGCGGCAAAAACCCCCTCGACGCTGGTAGCAACAGTCCCCGGTTTGACTTTCACATAACCCACCTCGTCTAATTCTAGTTGTCCTTGGAATAGGGAAGTATTGGGAGTGTGACCGACGGCATAAAATAACCCTCTAACGGCTAATTCACTGATTTCTCCCGTTTGCGAGTTTTTAATGCGTAATCCTGCCATTTTACTGTCTGTACCGAATACATCCAGTGCTTGGGTGTGAAAATGAACGGTAACTTTCGGATTATTTAACACCCGGTCCTGCATTGCTTTCGAGGCACGCATCGCTTCCCCGCGAATTAATAAATGGACGTGAGAGCCGTATTTAGTTAAATATACGGCTTCTTCTGCCGCCGAGTCACCGCCACCAATGACGGCCAGGTTTTCCTCTCTAAATATCGGTGTAGCACCGTCACAGATAGCACAAGCGGAAATGCCGTTACTCCAGAATTGGGCCTCGCTGGGTAATCCTAAGCGTTTGGCAGTGGCTCCCGTGGCGATAATAATACTATTAGCCTTCACTTCCCGGTCCGTGGAACGAATGGTAAAAGGACGCTGACTTAAATCCACCGAGATAACATCTTCGGTATAGCATTGGGTCCCCCATCTTTCGGCCTGTTCCTTCATTCTTTCCATCAGCTTCGGACCGGTGATTCCTTCGGGAAAACCGGGGAAATTTTCTACTTCTGTGGTGGTCATCAGTTGTCCCCCCGGAATGCCTCCCGCTTGGAAACCCTCAAACATCAAGGGTTTTAAGTTCGCACGCGCCGCATAAATCGCCGCCGTATATCCCGCGGGTCCCGAACCAATAACGACTAAATTCTCGACAGTCATAACCGTAAATGCAACTCATAACGACTACGCTTTTTAGTATAGCAGAATCAGTTACTGGTTATCTGTGTCATATGCGTCCTAACCCAGCAAGAAGTAGATTTCTGCCTAAAAATCCAGAATATCTCGGATAATAGCTTTTAAATCGGCATCAGCAGGACGTTTGACAAACTGCTCATGGCTGTAAATCCAAACCAGTTTAATTGTGTAGGTAGTCGCGCTCACCAAATACATTAATCTAATTTGCCCCGCAGCACCTTTTGAAACCCGGATATCGAGCTTGTGAAAAGTCCAGCCTTCCGGCAACTGAATTTTCCCCGGTAGAGGTTCCTGGCGGGAGTTATGGGGATATTGGTCGTCGATTAAATCTTCTAAAGTTTTGGTAATAAGTTCAACAAAGCTATTTTTGTGAACTTTTGCCAGTTTTTTGAAAGAGCGCTCGAAGTTGTCAGAAGATTCAATCGAGAAGGGAATTGAGCCAGTCATGCACTTCTCCTTTCCCAATAGGATGAGAAGATTCCGTCGCCAATGCTTCCTTCAAAACTTCAGACATGGCTGCTTTGTAGGCCGGATGTTCCTGTTCTATCAAATCAAGCTTTTGATAACCTAATGCTTTCATATCATCAAGGAGAATTGGCTCTGTGGAACTTTCTTCTGGTGGCAGACCTTTACGAGCCTTTTTCCAGGGAAATTCTGCGTGAGTCATATCACTCAACCTATAGGCGTGGTAGTTACCGAAATATTGCCAAATTTCTTCTAAAAGTTCTTTTTTCTCCGATGGCAGCCCAGACAAGGATTCTTGGCGAGGAATTGGTAATTGTTTAGCCTCAAAATCACTGTAGAACTTATAAGCAGCAGGACAAACCGGACCGTAACGCCATGCTTGAATTTCCTCCTTAAACAATGGTTCATCGTATAGGGCCAAATGCAAGCTCTGTGCATAATATAAAAGCTTTTGGACTTTCATATTAGTCATTTCAGCGTCTATACCATCCTCGTAAGCTCTGATAATAAAGTAGCGAGCCACAGTCAGGCAGTCAATCATAGCTCCACAAAATTTTTGGAATATCGACCTATGACCATTGTAGAAGAAATTGAAAATTAGTACAAGTGTATGAAGAAAGCTTAACAATGCTCATGGGGTAATGGGGGAAGTTTTAATATTCCTCGTCACTGACTCTACCAGTGGGTAAAGTCTGCCGCAAATTGAGATAGGGATAACAGTTTAATGCGGGTATCTTGAGCGACTTTTTGGCGCATTTGAGCCGTATTATATCCCCAATCGGCTAAATATAAGCCCACATCCTTTAAATCTGCTTGTTGCTCCACTAATTCCAACGCATCGAGACGATCCTCGACAAACCACAAATTAGCGGGAGATTCGGGTAAATTAGCCAGTATTTGCTGAATAGTCAGGTATTTTGGCTGTTTAATTTCCTTGCCAATTAATCTCGCTGCGGGAAAATTAATTGCTACTTTTTGTAACAATTGCTTGACAAAACGACTTTCTTTTGTAGTGATAATATAAACCAAAAAATCCGAGTCTAAAAGAGAGTCCAGGCGATCGATCGCGGGTTGATAAAATCGGTGTAAAGTTAACCAAGACTCTAGATCCGACTCAATCCATTGATCCCTAAGACCATCGAGAGCATTTGAGAGAACTTTTTTCGCTATTTTCTCCCTTTCTAGCAGATTTTGCCGAATTAACGGCCAATTATTTAAAGCTTCCTCGTCGGGAATATCGAGAACGAGCGATCGCAACAGTAAAGGCATTTCCCAACCGGTTTCGATAACGGGACGAAGTTGCGAAAACCTCGGGAAAAAATCCTCGGGAATTATTTCCGGCCAAAGGGTTTCATAGGTGCGTTTGCTAATCTGAAAATACTCGATCATGCCATCACAAAGAACACCATCAAAATCGAGTGCTAGAATACGGGGGGATTGATTCATAAATGCTGGTTTAATCTCAATAATGGCAGTATAGCGCAGCTATTAGCTATTCTTTGCTTCATCGTTGACATAACATAGCTGTCTGATGATTTCGGTGACAGAATTTTTCAGTCCCTCTACATGAATCCAACCCACATATACAGCATATACAATATTTTGATGATTGTCCTGTATATAAACATGATGCACACGATATAAATCTGAGCTTAAATAAATATAACCACTGGCATCTTTGAATTTACCTTCTAGTAATATTTTTTCTTTTAAAGGTTTCATTTTTACCACATCTTTAGTCACCCCAGATATTTTGGCTATTCTTTCTATGGCAAGAGCAACACAAGTGTTATGACTGTAACTATTACCATGATTATAATCCTGCTGATTAAAATAAATTGTCTCTACGATATTTTTAGCCACTTTATCTGATGCTAGGTAATAGGTATGAGCATTAAGGGAATTTAAGACAACGGCAGCAATTTCTACAGAATCAAAAATATTGCTGGTCGCTTCTAGATAATAATCGCTTATCAAAATCTTGGATACATCGTTTATAGAATCAAAAAGAGGACGAATTGGATAAGCAATAATATCGGAGGAATTGATCAGATTATTCCAGCGCAAACGCTGGCCTTGATGCTGGCTAATAAATTTTTCAATTTGATTGGTATCAATGCCTAAAGTTAAATTTAAAAATGGGATCGGTGAACCCATTGTTGTTACACTAGATAGGGAAACTTTGCCCCGTTCTTTACCGATAAGATCACGAATTTCATGAGCGGGATCTTTAGGATCAAAACGCTCAGAAAATAACAGATCCCAAAGGATTACAGTACCCAAAGAATGGGCGACTATATGTAATTCGGTTTCCTGGGGATAAGCTTGAACAAGATCGATTAATTGGTCGGCAATAATGCGGCGAATTTGTTTTCCTCGATCGCTGCCTAAATAGCTAAATGCGTCACCGATAAAATAAGATAAATACTCTTTTCTAAAATTTTGATAGCGAAAGGATTGCTCGGGGTTAAAATTACTATTTTTCTGTTTTTGTGTCTGTAATTCTTGGTCTATATCTCGCCATAATTTTTCGGTTCCTTTGAGAACATTTCCCCAAAATCCTGCATAACAGTAGGGAATAATCTGATTTTTGCGTTTACATTCTTCTTCAATTAGTTTAATTAATTTATTGGCATAACTAGCGTCTCTTGTGGCCACTCCATGAATAAAGTAAATCAGCATAATAGATTTATCTCAATAAGCGGTGATCGGAATCTCTCTTAATATACCCTTCTAGCTTCAGAAAAATATCAGGATGGAGCGAGATATAGTAATATATAATTAATTAATGCGATTTGTCAAGAGATGGTCGCTTAGGCCTTGCTAACCCAGCCTAGGAATTGCCATATAATACAAATGCCCGCTATTATATAATTATATTTTTCCCTTTTAACTTAGTCTTATGGTTTCACAACTAGATAAAACTAACGTCACTGAAATTATCTACCCCGATAGCGATAGTCAACCTATGGCCGATAATACCCAGCAATTTCGTTGGATCACAACAATTAAAACTAATTTAGACTGGCTATTTCGCGAGCAGTCTGATGTCTTTGTTGCGGGGGATTTACTTTGGTATCCCGTGGAAAATGATAATAAACTGCGTCAAGCGCCGGATATCATGGTGGTTTTTGGAAGACCAAAAGGGGAAAGAGGTTCCTATCGACAATGGCTAGAAAATAACGTTAGTCCCCAGGTGGTTTTTGAAATCCTCTCTCCGGGTAACACCCTCACGGAAATGGCCAAAAAACAGCTATTTTATCAGCGTTATGGGGTCGAGGAGTATTATCTTTATGATCCCCATAAAAATGATGGCAGTGGTTGGATAAGAGGGAAAAATCAGCTAGAAATTCTGGAAACTCTCGATAATTGGGTTAGTCCCCGTTTAGGTATTCGTTTTCAGTTGGGGGAACCAGAAATGTTGCTTTTTTATCCCGATGGACAAGCTTTCACCAGCTATAACGAGGAAAAACAACGAGCGGAAAGATTAGCCAATAAACTGCGGGAATTGGGCATTAATCCCGACCAAATCTGAGAGGATGTTTCTTGGCTACTATTAAAAACGGATTTGCTCTGAGAGTGCCTATTGACTAGAGGTAATACCGCGCTGACGTAATTGGTCGATAAAAAATTCTTCCAGGGAAGCACGAGCTAAATTAAGACTGATCAAGCGAACATCCATACTAGACAGGGCAGCCAGAAAAGCATCGGGTTCTCCCTGTAGTTGTCCGTGCCAACAATTATCGCGCCAATGCAAACCGAGGAGCCATTGCTGTAGTTGCTCCTCCCCACCACCTTGAACAATCACCTGATAGACATCAGCACGACCGAGAATTTGGTCGAGGGAACCGACACAGAGTAATTCTCCCCGGGCCAACAGGGCAATGCGATCGCAAATTTGTTCCACATCGGAGAGAATATGAGAGTTAAAAAAGATGGTTTTCCCCTGTTGTTTGAGGGAGTGAATAATTTCTCGCACCTGATAGCGACCGATAGGGTCCAGTCCCGACATCGGTTCATCGAGAAAGACTAATTCTGGATCATTGATTAATGCTTGAGCTATACCGATCCGTTGCATCATACCCTTAGAATATTGACGCAATTGCTTTTTCTGGGCAGTTTTGCGGTCTAATCCCACTAAATCCAATAATTCAGGAATGCGTTTTTTCTGCACAGAAGAGGGAATTTGAAAAATGCTGGCGATTAATTGCAGGAATTCCCAGCCGGTGAGATAGTCGTAGTAGTAGGCATTTTCAGGAAGATAGCCGATGCGTTGCCTGACCGAGCGATCGCCAATTGGCTGACCGAGAATCAAGGCCCGTCCAGAAGTGGGTCGGACAATCCCCAAAAGGGTTTTTAAGAGTGTGGTTTTGCCGGCCCCGTTCGGGCCTAATAATCCAAAGGTTTCGCCCTCATGGACAATTAAAGTACAGTTTTTCAAGGATTCGATTTTCTTATTTAACCAGAATCCCGTCCGATAAGTTTTTTGTAAGTTTAACGTCTCTAGCACCGTTTGACGGCTGGTATTCGTCATTGTTTTGGAATCATCTCTCCGACACTTTGCCTTTATTATCCCCAAATTGTCAGCAGTAATGTCAACGGTATCAAAATAGCCCAGTTTTGGAACCCAGAAAAATTCCAACTGGTGTTGAGAAGCGGTATCAGTGCAGTTCTGGGCTATTGCCAGCTTTCTTCTCTGGCATTGGTGTGCATTAGCGGCTAAAATCTGTTAGACAGATAACGTTGACACTTGAGCGGCAACTGGTACAATAGTGCGAACGCTTACACAAACACAGCATGAAACAACTCCTCAATTGCCTCAATTCCCTGACAGTGGCCAGTGTAGCCACTATCGCCTTGGCTTACCCCAGCATCGCTCAAGTTAATCTGTCTGTTTATCCCGCTCCTTCCTCGTCGAACGAATCCATCGAATTATACGTTCCCCCGCCAGAAAACAATAACACCAATAATAATACCTGTACTCAATTGATTGGGGCAAATATCGATAAAATTATCAGTCAAGCTCCCAATCAGTGGGGTATATTAATCGAATCTATCGATCGCCAAACGGTTATTTATAGTCATAACGCCGATCGCTATTTTATCCCTGCTTCTAATACAAAGTTATTTACCACGGCTGCCGCTTTACAAGCGATGAACCCGGAAACGACAATTCAAAAAAAATCCCTGCGCGATTGGGTGAATATCACTAATCAGAGAAGTAATAATTTCTACGCTGACACTCTTTTTCGCTTTATCGGCGGTTCTAAAAGTGTTACTGCCATCTTGGCACAATTGGGCATCGATCCCAGTGGTTTTCGTTTAGCTGATGGTTCGGGATTATCCCGCCGTAATAATGCTACTCCCCGCTCGATCGTGGAAATTTTGCGGGTGATGTATTATTCTCCTAATCGCGATACTTTCTATGCTTCCTTACCGGTAGCGGGAATTAGTGGCACCCTGAGAAACCGAATGCGTCAGACGGCCGCTACTGGCACAGTTTACGCTAAAACTGGCACTCTCACCGGTGTGCGGGCCCTATCGGGTTATCTAGAAAACCCCAACCAAGAACCGATGTTATTTAGCATTATCGTTAATAATCAACGGGTTTCCGGACAGGCTCTGGTGAAAGCGATCGATACTATTGTTCTACAGATGACCGAATCTCGTTCCTGTCAAGCTCAGTAGACATCTGCTAAAAATCCCCTGTCTCCCGACTCCTAACTCCTGAATTCTTCTCTATGCAAGAGGTCTAATCCCGGGGCGATTCTCGCGAGTCAATCCGATTTTTTTTGCGGAACTGATGGCCAAATTCCCTTAACCCGAGATGGGGTTAATAATAGCCATAATCTGCTTCAGTTTGGGTTTGGGTTTGGGGGGAGAGATATTCAAAATTAGAAGGATCTCGCAGAAAACGAAATATTTCTTCTTCGAGACGATGAATCAGATAGGGTTCTATGGAACTAGAATCGCGTAAACAGGCTAAATAGCCTTCAACGTATAGCCGGATCTCATCAAAACGCGAGCCACGGTGCCAAAGATCCACCATGTCATCGGTTAGTCTTTGATAGTAACGAATGGATTGGGTATCTTGGAGCATGGGCAGTAGAACAAAAAAAAGAGAGTGGGGGTAAGTGTTTATGGATCATCGTAGGGAGAATTGCTTCCGTCCCCGATATCTCTATTGTACCCACCAAATCGGCAAAACACAGGCGAGGGAATTTTCAGTGATCAGTAAAGGGTGAGGGGTGTGGGGTTTTACCCATTTTCAGGGAAAAAGTAGCGAAAATTTCCCCCCGACCACTGCAATGGCCAGCACTTTTTGATGGAAAAAAAGTCTAAAAGTCTTATCCAACAAGGGTTTTAGACTTATTCAGCCAGCCCTAGTTAGTAATTTTGGTGGCTTATGGACTGCTAACCCAGCAAGAGCGACTTTTTCCGTTAATTTGGCTGATTTGGCTGAGTTATGGACTTTTATAGATTATTCGTGGTTTCTTTGTCTTTTTGCCCGTTCAATTTGTGCTTGTAGTTCTGCTATTTGTCGCTGCAATCTTTCGCTTTCGCTATCATTAGCATCAACATTAATTGAGCTTTTTACCCCTATTTTGGCATAGTTTCCCCAGCGAATTTGACGATAGGATTCCGAGTTAAACCATTGCTGTAGATACTGGATTCTTTCCACGGAAAAAGGATGAGTTAAAAAGGAACCATTCCCACCATTATAAATGATAAATTTATAAATCTGGTTTAAGTTATCTTGGTCTAATTGTCGATAGGCTTCTCCTTGGCGAATAAATTCTTCTAAGTTGCATTCATGCAGGTATTTTTGGCTTCCTCCTGCACATTTCATTAAAGTTCTCAGGACTAAATTTAAATCATCGGTAACTAATAAAGCGGCCCTGTCTGCCGATAATTCGGCTTTTCTGCGCCATTCATAAAAGGCATAAACTAGACCAGTAGTAATGGCTTTTCCTAGTCCTAAAGTGATGTCCCCAAGAAAATTAGCCGCCCCCATCACCCAAAAAGACATTTGAATCAAAATACTATGATCGCATTTTAAATGACCTAATTCGTGGGCAAGAATTACTCGAATTTCTTCTTCATCTAAGAGGTCTAAAAGAGCAGTATTAAAGACTATATAGGGATGTTCTGAACCCAAAGAATAGGCATTGGCTAAAGGGTTTTGACTGACATAAAGATTCGGTTCTGGGAACATATCTAAATCCCGCAGACATTCGCGATAGATGCCGTATAAAGTGGCGTATTGACGAGGACCAACTTTTAAATCATTGCCCATTAATAAAATTTGTTGGGGACGTTCATAGAGATATTCGGAAAAACTTTTCGCTAATAAATCAAACCCCGGAACTGATCTTAAGGCCTGTTCAGCTTGCTGATCTAGGGGATGTTTAAAAGCTTGACTGGAGATATCAGGATAAGTTGGCATATTTTTTCAAGGAGAAAGGAGTCGTTAATCAGAAATAAACGGGTATTAATTGCCAAGTTTTTGAGTTTTTCTTGCCAAATTTTTCGAGAGAAGTGAGGGGGTTATAGTCGGGAACTACTTCTAGAGAACTCCGACTTTCTCAATAGGTTTTTAACTCTGCAAAATTGCTGATTCTAGAGTTGATTTTGGTGACATAGAATAGACCTGTGGGAGAAATGAGCTTTTTTCTTGTTAACTATCCTTAGCAATAATTCCTAGATTAGATAACAAAGCTTGTAGGTTAGTTTGCACGGTAGCGGGTTGGTATCTCTTAATAGTTTCTAGGGAATTATCGGCGAGTTTTTGCCACAATTCCCTATTATCATAGAGTTCGATCACTGCTTGGGCAAATTCCTCGGCAGTATCGGCAATTAAAACATCCTGGTGGTCAATTAATCCCATACCTTCGGCACCAATTCTTGTGGTAATAGTGGGTAATCCTAGGGAAAGACTTTGACCTATTTTACCCTTCATTCCCGCACCAAATCGCAGGGGAGCGACAAAAACACGACTCTTTTGAAAATAGAGTTCTACTTCGGGAACATAACCGGTGACAACTACTTGATCACTGGCTAATTCTTTTACTTCATCCTTGAGGTTACTTCCCAATAAATTAACGGTAATATCGGGACGGGATGCCCAAACTAAGGGCATAATTTCTAAACATAACCACTTAACTGCATCAATGTTAGGAGGGTGATTGTAGCTACCAATAAATACTAAACCCGATCGCTGGTCAAAAGCAACTTTTTCTGACAGGTAAATTTCTTCATGGATATTGGGGATTACCCAAACATTTTTCACTCCTAAAGAGGATAAAACTTGCTTTTCGTCTTCCGTTACTACCACGGTTGCTTCCGCTTGATTAGCATAGTTTAACTCTAATTTCTGATAGGTTTCCCAACTCCAGCTAGTATTTTGATAACTGGGATCGAGATAGTCTTTTTGCCGTTTTAAACGCAGAAAATGCAGGTCAATTGTATCATAAATAATTGGCACTTTTGTTTTTAAGCGAATTAAGTCCATATACTTATCGCACAATTCGGGACGACACAACCAAACTCCATCGATCAGAGGTAAATATTTGATTAATTTTTCTTCTAGATTATATCTTTGCGGTGTGCCATAAATAACCTCAATTCCCAGCTGTTGTAGGACGGAAGTATAGGGTTGTTCAGGATAGCCATTATCGGGAAAGAAAATCACTGAATAGCCTAAATTGAGCAGTAGCTTAAGAATATTTAATAAACGCACACAGCCGGATTCTCGATCGTATAGTGGAACGTAGGAGTCAATGACTAAAATTGTCGGGTTTCCTTGTAAACGTCGGGCAGCTTTCGGTACATTATTAGCATCGTTATCCAGGTGTTTAGTTAATACCTTTGACCATTTTTCTCGAAACTTAGTTTGATTAATAACTTGATA
Source organism: Microcystis sp. Msp_OC_L_20101000_S702 (assembly GCF_007095705.1). Classification (NCBI taxonomy): domain Bacteria; kingdom Bacillati; phylum Cyanobacteriota; class Cyanophyceae; order Chroococcales; family Microcystaceae; genus Microcystis; species Microcystis sp. Msp_OC_L_20101000_S702. Next base: position 19,022 of record NZ_SFBO01000037.1, on the reverse strand, counting down.
TTGTTTGATCCCACTGGAAAGGTCTGTTCCCGAGGTGATTCCTTCGTAGTGAATAACGTTAGATTGGGGTTGATAGAGGACTTGATAACCCAATTCTCGGATGGCAAAACATAAGTCTGTATCTTCGTAATATGCGGGGATAAAGTCTTGACAAAAACCACCCAATTGCTTAAATAAATCTGTAGGAACTAATAAACTGGCCCCCGAACAATAGTCCACGGGACGCACATAATTATATTCTGGTTCATCGGGACTATCTAAGCGTCCATAATTCCAACCATCGGCAGAATTCCAGATAATTCCCCCCGCTTCTTGTTGTTTACTATTAGCATAAATTAACTTAGAACCCACCGCACCAACTTGGGGATTATTGACAATTAATTTTAATAAACTTTCTAGACAATTTTCCAGAATACGAGTGTCGTTATTGAGAAAATATAGGTATTGACCTTTTGCTTGACTAGCTCCATAATTACAGGAACGAATAAAACCAGAGTTCTCTGCATTAGTTAATACTTTAATTCCTTTAACTAAAGTGGCTAATTGTTCTAAGGTGTCATCAGTGGAAGCATCATTAACAATGATTATTTCATAAGCTAAATCAGAACTTAAGTTAACACTCAAGGATTCCAAACAGTTAAAGGTGTAGGCAAATTGGTTATAAGCAGGAATAATAATCGAGACTAAAGGATCATCACTACTGGCAATTTCTAGGGGTCGGGGTTCAGCTAGTTTAGCACTTTCGATCACCTGTTCTTCAAATTCAGAGGAACTCTTTCCTGTGAGAATTTTGATAATTTTTCGTTTCGTCTTTTTCAGTGCTGGTTTCCATCCTTCCTCCTGGAGACTAAAGACAAATTTTTTCAGCAGTTTTTTAACTTTGAAAATAATCATTATTACCATAAATACTCCTCTGGAGAAAACCAATCTTGTGCTAAATTTAAATCTCTTTCTGCTCTAACAATAGCTCCTTCCTTTAATTGTTGCTTGAGGTAGTTTCTCTGTGGTTCCATAATATATAATTTAATCGCTTCATTAATTAAATTATTATATTCTTTTTCAGGATAATCACTACTCGCCAACCATCGATCGAGAAGTTGCATGGTATCTTCAGGGAGAGTTATCTGAAGTTGTCTGGCCATTTTGTCTTTCCTAACCATATCTAGACAATAACAATTATAAACCCCTAGAGCGATTTTAGTTGCTGTCGGGATAAATTCTCGGGGCTGCGGCGATTAATTTTTGGGTGTAGGGGTGTTGGGGATGGCTAAAAATCTGTTCAGTGTCACCCATTTCAACTATTTTACCCGCAGTCATCACCGCAATTCGATCGCAGAGGAATCTCGCTAACCAAAGATCATGAGTTATAAATAAATAAGTTAGATTAAATAACTTTTGTAACTCTAACATTAACTCTAAAACCTGTGTCTGAACACTAGCATCGAGCATACTAACCGGTTCATCACAAATAACTAATTCTGGACGAGTAATTAAAGCGCGAGCAATGGCTACCCTTTGCTGTTGTCCCCCCGATAACTCTCTAGGATAGCGTCGATAAAATTCCTCTACCGGTGTCAAACCGACTCGATCTAACATTTCTAAAACCTGTTTTTTAGCCGTTTCTAGATTAACTTTTTGATGGATAAAAAGCGGATCGGCGATACTTTCTCCCACCGTCATTAGAGGATTGAGACAAGCGAGGGGATCCTGAAAAATCATCTGCATTAAGCGTCGTTTGGGACGCATTTTTTCCCCCGATAAAGTGGTTAAATCTTCTCCTAAAAATTCCACTTTTCCCCCGGTGGGTTTAATTAACTGTAATAGGGTTCGCGATAGGGTACTTTTCCCACACCCCGACTCCCCAACTAAACCGAATATTTCCCCTCGATACAGTTCAAAATTGACTTCATCCACCGCTTTAATAAATTTCTTTTCTTTTTTGAAAAAACCATCTAAAAAGTTACATTCTAGGGTATAATACTGTTTTAAATTATCCACCTTTAACACCGTTTCTTTACCTTGAATTGCTGTTGATTTTTCCTCGCGTAACTGTAGGTGTAAAGCGGCGGCTAAAAGAGAACGGGTGTAGGGGTGTTCAGGTGTATTAAAAACTGTTTTTACCGCTCCCGATTCGACAATTTTGCCCCCCTTCATCACCGCTAATCGATCGCAATATTCTCCCACCAGCGCTAAATCATGGGAAATTAACAATAATCCCATCTGTTCCTCGCTACATAAACGCTTTAATTCCCGCAGAATTTCCGCCGAAACCGTCACATCTAAACTGGTGGTGGGTTCATCGGCAATAATTAACTTAGGGTTTAATAATAAAGCTAAAGCAATGGCCACTCTTTGCCGCATTCCTCCGCTAAATTCGTGAGGATATTGGGACCAACGATTAGCGGGAATTTTTACTTTTTCTAGGACAGTACAAGCTTGACTTTTAGCTTGACGATAGGTTAAATTTCGTCGATGAGCTTGCAAAGTTTCCACACAATGATCGCCAATAGTCATCAGCGGATCCAGTCGCGTCATCGGATCTTGAAAGACTAATCCCACCGCTTCCCCGCGAAACTTTTCCAACTGTTTGCTAGACAAAGATAAAAGCGATCGCCCTTCAAAGGTAATCTCACCTTCCACGTGAGTGCGATTAGGTAATAACCTTAAAATAGCCTTACCGATGGTCGATTTTCCACAACCAGATTCACCCACTAATCCCAGAGTTTCCCCTTTGCCTATACTCAAAGATACCCCATCGATCGCCCAAGAGGGAGAACTTAATTCGGTCGGGTAGGCAATTTTTAGGTCTTTAATTTCCAACATGAGGCGATCGGTAACGATAAAAGTTAGGACTTAAGTAAGTAGTTATAATTAAATCGAAGATAGATTTTGCCTCTGATCCCCCCTGCCCCCCTTGATAAGGGGGGTGCCCCTTGATAAGGGGGGTGCCGATCCCCCCTGCCCCCCTTGATAAGGGGGGTGCCGATAGGCGGGGGGATCCCCCTTGATAAGGGGGGCATCTGATAATTTTTAACGCCTACCTACTTAGGGTCAAGTATGCCACACAAACGGCGATCGAGCATTTAATCAGTAATCGACAACTGACCCTAACAAAACCTGACAATACCCCTTTAAAGTCGCCACTCGCTCGCTAATTATCTGTAAACGCTTCTCCCGTCCTTGCCGGGCTGAGGCCAAAAATAACCAGTCCGTCTCCAGCAATCGCCACGATCGATATAGTTCCGTCTGGACTGTGCGCCAACGATTAGCCACCTCTGGGCTGAAATTGTCATCATTTAGTGACAATATCTCCCCTTCTAGACAGGTTTGTAAAGCTTGAAAAGATTGTAACCCCGTGGAAGCATCCCCATCCAGAAGGGCAAGACTGAAATCCTCCAGTTTTCTTAACAAAGATTTGTAGGCTTGATGGTAATTTGTCGGTAGCATCCAATACAAAGCGCGTTAGAATTTGTTACATAAGATTAACGATTTGCCGTCACGGTTGCAAGTCCTCCTCCCGACCAGAGACAAAAACTTAAAAGAATCCCGCCCTTTTCGCCGATCGATCCGATGCCAGTGTTAGAGAGTTAAGTAATCTGGCATCCCTTCGGCCTAATAATTTTCTAGTTATCCGTCTCCACCACCCCTATTATCCCCCCGATCCAACCATGAACGCCATCACTGCCACCCAACCAGAAACCCTCACCGCCCTTCCCCGAGCCACGGAACCGAAAAAAGCGTTAGTTTTACCCGATTGGCTGCAAGAATGCCTAATTACCTACGAAAACGACCCCCAGAATCCCGATAGCGATTTAATCTGTCGGGCCTTTAATTTCGCCTACAAACTCCACGAGGGCCAGTATCGCAAATCCGGGGAACCCTATATCGCCCATCCCATAGCTGTAGCGGGATTACTGCGGGATCTGGGGGGTGATGGGGCAATGATCGCGGCGGGATTCCTTCACGATGTGGTGGAAGATACGGAAGTCACCCCCGAAGAAATCGAGGCTAGATTCGGTGTTGAGGTGCGTAATTTGGTGGAAGCGGTGACAAAACTCTCCAAATTCAACTTTTCTAGCAAAACTGAACGGCAAGCGGAGAATTTTCGCCGAATGTTCCTGGCGATGGCTCAAGATATCCGCGTCATCGTGGTCAAATTAGCCGATCGCCTGCACAATATGCAAACCCTCGAACACCTCAACCCGCAACAGCAGCAACGCATCGCCCTCGAAACTAGAGAAATCTTTGCTCCTCTGGCTAACCGTTTAGGGATTGGGCGATTTAAATGGGAATTAGAGGATTTATGCTTTAAATACCTCGAACCCGATGCTTATCGCACCGTGCAGTTATTGGTATCGGAAAAGCGTATCGATCGAGAGTCCCGCATCGAAACAGTTGTTAACACATTGCGGGAAAAATTGCAAGAAATTGGCATAAAAGTTCTTGATTTACAGGGTCGCCCCAAACATCTCTACGGCATCTATCATAAAATGCACAATCAGGGTAAAGAATTCGAGCAGATTTATGATATCGCCGCCGTCCGCATTATCGTCGAAACTAAAGAGGAATGTTATCGTTGTTTAGCCGTAGTTCACGATCAATTTACTCCGATTCCCAACCGTTTTAAAGACTATATCGGTTTACCAAAAGCTAACCGTTATCAATCCCTCCATACCACCGTTGTTGGTTTAAATGCCCGTCCCTTAGAAGTGCAGATTCGCACCCTAGAAATGCACCATGTTGCTGAATACGGTATTGCAGCCCATTGGAAGTATAAAGAAACCGGTTCTAGTCAGACAACTTTAACCGCCGAGGATGAAAAATTCGCTTGGCTGCGTAATCTGCTCGACTGGCAAAAAGACCTTAAAGATGGCCAAGAATACATGGATGGCCTAAAAAATAATTTCTTTGAAGAAGATATCTATGTTTTCACCCCCAAAGGTGATGTGGTGGCTCTGGCCCAAGGTGCAACACCAGTAGATTTTGCCTATCATATTCATAGCGAAGTAGGTAATCAGATGAAAGGGGCAAGAATTAATGGTAAATGGTCAGTTCTTGATGCTCCCTTGCAAAATGGTGATCTGGTGGAAATTCTCACCAGCAAAAATAGTCACCCTAGTTTAGATTGGTTAAATTTTGTCGTTACTCCTAGTGCCAGAAATCGCATCCGGCAATGGTACAAAAAATCACGACGAGAAGAAAATATTAGCCGAGGTCGTGATTTATTAGAGAAAGAATTAGGTAAAACTGGCTTCGATGCCCTGCTAAAATCGGAACGAATGCAATCGGTGGCTAAACAGTGCAATTATGTGGCAGTAGATGATTTATTGGCGGCTTTGGGTTACGGCGAAGTTACCCTAAAAAATGTGGTTAATCGTCTGCAAGAAACAGTTAAAAATCAACAGGAAATTTTAACGGTCAAAAATCCGCCCGATGTCCTGACTGATTCCCAATTGATTCTACCACCTTCTCCCGTTCAAAGGGCTTTACCCGTCAGTAAATCACCGATCGCCGGTGTGGAGGGATTAGTCTATCGTTTGGCCGGTTGTTGTTGTCCTTTACCCGGAGAAAATATTACTGGTATAGTTGCCCATGCGGGGGAAGGTATTGTTATTCACCGTCAGGGCTGCTCGAATGTGGAAAAAGCCGAAGCTGAACGCTTAATTCCTGTTAGTTGGAACCCTATAGATGACCAGGGACGTTATCAAACTTATCCAGTAAATATTCAGATTGAAGTGATTGATCGCGTCGGGGTTTTAAAAGATATTCTCTCTCGTTTAAGTGACCAAAATATTAACGTTCGCAATGCCGGAGTTAAGACTAATTTCGGTAAACCCGCTTTAATTTCCCTGAAAATTGAAGTAAAAGACCTGCAACAATTTGAACGCTGTGTTACTCAAATTAAGCTGATGAGTGATGTTTTAAACGTTCGTCGCATCAGTCAGGTAAAAAGCGATCGAGAGTAAGTTAAACCTAAAATTTCTGCTAATATCCCCCAAACCCCGGAGCGCCTTAGCTTTGGAAGTGGGATGCTGACACTGACTAAAACCACGAGGGCAATATCTGCACTTTTTGTCACCGAACAGCGTAGGATCGATAATGAATCTGAGCGCAAAAATCCCTATGTTATTATCCCCACTCTCAGTCATCAGTTTTCTGATTAGTTTTCTGGTGGTTGCCCTGATTAAACAACGTTTTAGCCAACAATTGTTAGATATTCCCAATGAGCGTAGCAGCCATAGTCAACCCACACCTAGAGGAGGTGGACTCGGTTTTGTCGTCGCTTTTGCTCTGACTGGCGGCCTCAGTTATTTTCTCCTTCCCCCTTCCCTTCCTCTCATTCCCCTGTGGTTATCCCTGACTCCTTTAATTATTATCGGCCTTCTCGATGATCGTCGCGGTATTCCCTCTAGTATTCGCTATTTGGTGCAGTTATCCTCCGCTAGTATTGCGGTCACTTTTTTCGGCGCTTTTCCCCAATCGTGGCTATTAGATTTTGGTTTTGGCGGCAAAATTTTGGCTATTATTCTCACAATTATCGGACTGACTGCGAACATTAATTTTTATAATTTTATGGATGGTCTTGATGGTTTGGTGGCTGGCTGTACGGCGGTACAATTAGGATTTCTCGCTCTCTATTTTCAGCAACCAATTTTATGGCTTTTAGTGGCAGCTTTAGGCGGTTTTCTCCTCTGGAATTGGTCGCCAGCGAAAATTTTTATGGGCGATGTGGGTAGCACCAGTCTAGGGGCAATTGTCGCTATGGTTTTACTTAATAACCAAGGCAATCAAAGTCAATTTTGGTCAGCTTTAACTATCACTTTCCCTCTGATTGGTGATGCTATTTATACCCTGATTTGTCGATTATTTAGAAAGGAAAATATCTTCCAAGCTCACCGCAGTCACCTTTATCAAAGATTACAAAAATCTGGCTTGTCTCATTCACAAGTAGCGATTATTTATATGGGGATAACTCTCCTGATTGCTATTAGTGTTAACTACTTAGGAAACCTAGGAGCATGGCTGAGTTTACCTCTGATTCTAGGATTAATTGTTCTCGGAGAAATTTATCTGAACAAGAGAGTTAGCGAGCAGAATTTATCAGTGACAAGAAAAGAATAATTTTTTTTGCTATGGACTGAGGGGTTATTCAAACCTAGAGAATGTTATACTAAATCCTCTTGAAAGATTATAGGAAACGGGGGGTAAGGAGCAGAAGTAATCACTCAAATAGTTATTAGCGAAAGTCTTTTATTTCACTCAAACACTGATGGTTTTAATCTGGCAAAAACAAAGCTATTTATCTCTTATCCCTCCTAACCAAGAGAAAAGAAAAAATTAATATTTATCGGCCAGGGTTAGCTGATATGATTAGGGAGATGACTATCATTCCCAAGTCAATGAGCGCAAGAACATTATTCGATAAAGTCTGGGACGCACACACGGTTAAGATTCTTCCCAGTGGACAGACACAATTATTTATCGGACTGCATCTAGTGCATGAAGTCACCAGTCCGCAAGCTTTTTCGATGCTAAGAGAAAGAGGTTTAAAAGTATTATTTCCCAGACGGACTATTGCTACCGTCGATCACATCGTCCCCACCGAAAATCAAGCACGTCCTTTCCTTGACGATTTGGCCGAGGAAATGATCCGGGCGATCGAAACTAATGTTCAAACCAATCATATTCCTTTCTACGGCATAGGTTCCGGCAATCAGGGCATAGTTCATGTGATCGCTCCCGAACAAGGCCTAACCCAACCGGGGATGACGATCGCCTGTGGTGACTCCCACACCTCCACCCACGGCGCTTTTGGTGCGATCGCTTTTGGCATCGGCACTTCCCAAGTACGCGATGTTCTTGCTACCCAAACCCTATCCCTATCGAAATTAAAAGTGCGTCGAGTGGAGGTAAACGGCGATTTAAACCCTGGAGTCTATGCTAAAGATGTAATTCTCCATATTATCCGTCAATTAGGCGTTAAAGGCGGTGTTGGTTATGCCTACGAGTACGCTGGTAGTACAATTGAACGGATGTCCATGGAAGAAAGGATGACGATTTGTAACATGGCGATCGAAGGTGGGGCCCGATGTGGTTATATCAACCCCGATCAAATCACCTACGATTACCTCAAAGGTCGTGATTTTGCACCCAAAGACTGGGAAAGTGCGGTTAATTGGTGGGAAAGCATTAAAAGCGATGCCGATGCGGTTTATGACGATGTGGTGGTCTTCGATGCCGGTGAAATCGAACCCACCGTTACTTGGGGGATTACTCCGGGCCAAGGAATCGGGGTTAACGAAGTCATTCCCACTCCCGAAAGTTTACCAGCCAGTGAAAGAGCGATCGCAGAGGAAGCCTATCAATACATGAAACTCACCCCCGGCACCCCGATTAAAGGCACAAAAATCGATGTCTGCTTCGTCGGTAGCTGTACTAACGGCCGGATCAGTGATCTGCGCGAAGCGGCCAAATTTGCCCAAGGTCATCGTGTGGCCCCCCATGTGAAAGCTTTTATCGTCCCCGGTTCCGAAAGAGTCAAAAAACAGGCGGAAGCGGAAGGATTAGACCAAATTTTCCTAGCATCAGGCTTTGAATGGCGCGAGGCTGGCTGTTCCATGTGTTTAGCCATGAATCCCGATAAATTGCAGGGAGATCAGATCAGCGCTTCCTCCTCCAATCGTAATTTTAAAGGTCGTCAAGGTTCCGCTTCCGGGCGTACTTTGTTGATGAGTCCGGCGATGGTGGTAGCGGCGGCGATTAAAGGGGAAGTCACCGATCCCAGGGAGTTGTTAAATTAAATAGGGTTTGCTGAAAAAGTTTGTTAGTGGGGTCAGGAGTCAGGAGTCAGGAGTCAGGAGGCAGGAGATAGGGTGATGAGACAGCTTCCCCACTTCTCACTCCCTTCTCCCCTTCTCCCTTCTCTACAATAATTACTCGCAACCAGAAATACCTTGGGTTCATATCATACTTTGTGCTTTTTGTCAAAAAAACTTTTTTTTTGCAATAAAACTACATAAAAAAAAGATCATCGTTGTGGGTGAAATTGACTGATTTACCCGTCTTAATTAGGATCACCTTCTAGGTGTGGCAAGGGTTTCAACCATTGCTGCCCAAAAAAGCACAGAATAGCCCATTATGAAATTCTATCAAATCGCTGTTACCATCATAACGTCGTTGTTAAATAAAAATCTTTCTCAATTAATTCTTAAGAATTTATAAATATTGCGGAATGTTAATTTAAATATTCTTAAGTTTTTGCAATAAACTAATAATTTTTACTTATTTTTGTCCAACATTGGGTTAGAAGTCAGGAGTCAGTTATCAGTTATCAGTTATCAGTTATCAGTTAAGTAGTCGTGCAAAATAAATTTCCTAGTGAAGAAAGGCACTTATGCAAGAGGCAAGAGGCAAGGGGGGGGTTAGATTTGTGTAATTAATTTTGCTTAGGTACTTATCAGTTCACTGAGAAAACTCCCCACACCCCACACCCCACTTCCCACTCTATTTTAATTTGACTGCCATAATTGCCAAGCTTTAACGAGATTTCCCCCCATCAAGGCAGCCACTGCATTTAAAGTCTTAATTTCCTCACTATCGGGATTTAATTGTCTAGCTTTATCTAAGACTTTTTGGGCTGCTTGCGGTTGCCAATCGTACAGATAAATAAACCCTTGATAAGCATAATGATAGGGATTATGGGGGTCAATTTTAATCATTTCCTCCGTGGCTTTTATTGCCCCTGCCACATCCTGTTGTAGTACCTTAGAAATTGCTAATCCGTAGGCTAAAGATAATTTATCGGGGGGGTTTTGTTGCTGTAAACGATAGGAAAAAGCCTTGTCTGCTTGCAGCACATAATTCTGAATCGAATCGTATTGATTGATACGATTAGTTAACTCAAAAATTGGTTCAATACCCGTTAATCCTTGGCCAATATTAGCAGACTTTAAGCGCAATTGGGTCACTAAATCTAATTGGGGCGTTGCTAACTTGGCAACTTGAGGATCGATAGTAATTTGAGCATTAGTTTTAATCGGATAGGTTTCGCCAGTTTCCCGATTGAGATAGACAGCAGATAAGCGATAAACTCCGGGGGTTGCTGCCGACTGCATGGCAGTTTTTTCAGTGACTTCAAAACCCTTTGGTTGCTCTTCTGGAGTTAATTTTTTTGCCATTAATCCCCCCATAGCAATACCATGATCGTGCATCCAATAATCCTTACCGTCCACTTCTTGCCAAGTTAAAATTACTATTCCTGACTTTAATTGTTGCCAGTCTCCGGCCCATTTGTAAACCACGGGAATGGGTTGATTAGGAGAGGCTTTTTTGGCAATGGCAATCTCTCTTAATTCCACCTGTTTTGGCGCATTTTCAAGGGGTTTAACCGTGACGGAGGGGTCTATTTTACGGTGTAGGGAAAGGGTACTATCATCCGGTAGCTGCCAAGTTTTTTCCACTTGGAAATCTGATCCGGTGGCGACTCGATTAACAATTTTTTTCTGGACATCGGGGACGGAACCCTGTTCACCAGTTTTAGTTAAAAACCAATCTAAAGAATTGACATCCTTTTCTATATCTTCTTCCCGAACTCCCACCTGTCTGCCGGCAACCTGGGAATTATGTTTACCACCGTAGAAAGAGAAGGTATGTTGATTTAATTCGGGGGTGGAAGGTAAAACCCCTAGGGTGCTGCGAAGATAGGGAGAATCGGCTAGAATCTCTTTAACTACTTCTTCGTGCTGCCAACCAGTTTTTAAATAGGGATGGTGTTGTAATTTGGGACTGAAAACGTTAGTAATTATATCTCCCCCCAAGGGAAATAAATTTAAGCTGGTGAGGATAGCGGCAATAGTTATCGTTCCCCAACGGATACCAGGGGCAAAACGACCACGCCAAGATAATAAACCAACGGATAAAATTAAGGATAAAGTCGGTAAAAGCGGCAAAATATAACGAGCATCTTTATTGATATTTAGGGATGATAATAGGTATCCCCCCAGCAGAAAAACTCCTAACCAAATCCACACAGGACGATTAACCTTATCTTCGGTTTTTCTATGACGTAATGAGATTAATAATCCCACCAGGGGAACTAATAACAATACCCAAGAAAGAAAATAGGGTAAAACTTGGGCGTAAAATGTCCAGGCATCAGGACTGGTAAGAGGCGGATCTCCCTCCAAAATCGCCGAATCTACCGTGGCACGTTTGCTCGCAGTTAACATTAATAACCAATTCGTCCGATACCAGGGAAACATTAGCAATGCTGCCGTCAAAAAACTCAGCATTAATTGCGCTAGATTACCCCAACGTTTTCGCCAAAGATTTTCGCCCAATACCCACAAAATCGGCAAAAAGAGGAAAAATAGGGCGGTTTGTTTGACTAACATCCCTAAACCGAAAGAAATCCCGAAAGCGATCGCTTTTAGCCAGCCTTGACCACTAAATCGCCACCATGTCAAGCAGAAGTAAGAAAACGTTACAATTGCCGCTAAGGGAAAATCTAAGAGATATTCGAGGCGATAATAGTATAAACCGGGTAGAAATTGACAGATTAAGACCGCCCATAAAGCCACAGTCCCATTAAAGAGGATAATTCCCAATCCATACACAGAAAAGAGCAGTAGGGCGCTATAGATGGCCATTACCCACATACCCGCGTCAAGACTAATACCAAAGAGATTAAAGAAGGGAATCGTTAAAAGATAGGTTAAAGGGGGAATTTTCGGCGACATTAGCCATAAACTGCGCCACCAATCCCCATCAAACCAGCGCGGATTTTGGAAAGCTTGGGTATAGATAATCCCACCGTTGAGATAATCGGCCTGATCCCAAGCAGGAATAGTATGATCGAGACTAAACCAGAATCTATCGACTAATATCCCCAATATCCAAATAATACTGACAATAATTAATCCCTGTCTCCCCTCTAGCGATCGCTTCAAAATGACTTCTCCCTAGTGCAACTCTCAATTATTCTGCCACGCTCTCAAGCGCCCCTGAAAAAATCGCCAGCAAGAAACACCAGACCGATCGGGGTAAAATAAAGATTTAGTGAAAAATTGTAACAGGAACTTGACAAATGCGAGTGGTGATCGTTGGTGCAGGGTTAGCGGGAATGGCAACAGCTATCGATCTGGTCGATGCGGGCTGTACAGTAGAAATCTTAGAATCTCGTCCCTTTGTCGGTGGAAAAGTCGGTAGTTGGGTAGATGCGGACGGTAATCACATCGAGATGGGCTTGCACGTCTTTTTTGGCTGTTACTATAATCTTTTTGAGTTAATGAAAAAAGTGGGCGCTTTTCAATCCCTACTGCTCAAAGAACACACCCACACTTTTATCAACGAAGGGGGAAAAATCGGCGAATTAGACTTCCGTTTCGCTGCAGGTGCGCCTTTTAACGGTTTAAAAGCCTTTTTTACCTCCTCCCAACTCTCGGCAGCCGATAAAATCTTTAATTCTCTGGCCTTAGGTACCAGTCCCATTGTCCGCGGTCTGATAGACTTTCAAGGAGCGATGAAAACGATTCGGGATCTGGACTCGATTAGTTTTGCCGATTGGTTTCGTAGCCATGGCGGTAATGAAGGCAGTTTAAAAAAAATGTGGAATCCGATCGCCTATGCCTTAGGATTTATCGATACGGAAAATATCTCGGCCCGTTGTATGCTGACGATTTTCCAATTTTTTGCCGCTAAAACCGAAGCTTCCGTCCTGCGGATGTTAGAAGGTTCCCCCCACGAATACCTGCATAAACCGATTATTAACTATCTGGAGGCCCGGGGTGCCAAAATCTCTACTCGTCGTCAGGTGCGGGAAATTCTCTATTCTGGAGAGGGCGAAAATCTGCAAGTTAATGGCATGATCGTCGCTAACGGAGAAACCACAGAAACTATCACCGCAGATGCCTACGTTTGCGCTGGTGATGTCCCCGGTATTCAGCGTCTTATTCCCCAAGATTGGCGAAAAATGCCGATTTTTGACAATATTTTCCGACTAGAAGCCGTCCCCGTCGCTACGGTACAATTGCGTTTTGACGGTTGGGTGACGGAGTTAAATGATGCCGAAAAACGCCGACAACTGCAAAAAGCGGTGGGAATTGACAATCTTTTGTACACCCACCAAGCGGATTTCTCCTGTTTTGCAGATCTTGCTCTCACCAGTCCTAGGGATTATTATCGCCCCGGAGAAGGTTCTTTATTACAGTTGGTTTTAACCCCCGGTGACCCTTTTATTAAAGCTAAAAATGAAGATATTGCCCAGCACGTTTTAGCGCAAGTCCATCAGTTATTTCCCTCCTCGCGGGAGTTAAAGATGACTTGGTTTAGTGTGGTGAAATTGGCCCAGAGTCTCTATCGGGAAGCACCGGGGATGGATGTCTATCGTCCCTCGCAAGCGACTCCTATCCCTAACTTTTTCCTTGCTGGTAGTTATACCCAACAGGATTACATTGATAGCATGGAAGGGGCCACTTTATCGGGTAAACAGGCAGCCAAAGCGATCCTACAACAGGCCGAGCGCCGGAAATCTTTAGCCACGGTTTGAGCAAACAGCCGGCAATCTCCTCCCTTGAGAAGGGATTGCCTCTAGATTTGTTTTCAGTGGCAAAAGATAACCCCTATAGTTAACTTGGCAAGTCAGCCCCTCAGGCCAAGCTATACAAAAAAGACCGATCGAGCTAGACTCGTAAAAAGATCACTCCATCTAGAAGGCTTACCCTAGACTGGAAAGAATGTCGGAAAAATCTCGTCAGAAATAGGAGTCAATCGAGTTTATGCCAGAGCTTGCTGTACCATTAGAGCTTGATTTCACCAGCGAAACCTATAAATCAGCCTATAGTCGCATTAATGCCATCGTTATTGAAGGCGAATACGAGGCCAATAGCAATTATATTCAATTAGCAGACATCCTCACCGATAACAAAGAAGAGTTACACCGTCTGGCAAAAATGGAAAACCGTCACATGAAAGGTTTTCAAGCTTGCGGCCAAAATTTGCAAATCACTCCTGATATGGATTATGCCAGAGAATTCTTTTCCTCTCTGCACGATAACTTCCAAATTGCCTACGCAGAAGGTAAAGTTGTCACCTGTTTATTAATCCAATCTTTGATTATCGAAGCTTTTGCGATCGCTGCCTATAATATTTATATTCCTGTTGCCGATCCTTTTGCCCGTAAAATTACTGAAAGCGTAGTTAAAGACGAATATTTACACCTCAATTTTGGCGAAGAATGGCTAAAAGCGAACTTTGAAACCGCTAAAGAGGAATTAGAAGCTGCAAATCGCGCTAATCTACCCATTGTCTGGAGAATGCTCAATCAAGTCGAGGATGATGCTCGCGTCCTCGCTATGGAAAAAGAGGCCCTCGTGGAAGACTTTATGATTAGCTACGGGGAAGCGTTAAGCAATATTGGTTTCAGCACCCGTGATATCATGCGGATGTCTGCCTACGGATTAACTGCCGTCTAAAGCTTGAGCATCGAGATTTCTTTTTTTCCCCTGCTGCCGCTCAACACAGAGCGGCTCTTTTGTGTATTATATTTAAGAGTCTTAACGATTTCTTAGCAATATCCTAATTTTTATCTAGTGCCATCTAGTCTAACGAAAGAACAATCAATGTTTGGTCTTATAGGTCATCTTACCAGTTTAGAACACGCCCAATCGGTCGCCGACGATCTAGGTTATCCTGAATATGCTAACCAGGGATTAGATTTTTGGTGCGCTGCCCCCCCGCAAATTGTCGATGATTTTCATGTCACCAGCATCACGGGGCAAACCATCAGAGGAAAATACATCGAATCCTGTTTTTTACCGGAGATGTTGTCGAATCGTTGGGTAAAGTCTGCTATTCGTAAGGTGCTAAATGCCATGGCACTCGCTCAAAAAAGTGATATCAATATCACCGCACTCGGCGGTTTTTCTTCAATTATTTTCGAGGAGTTTAATCTCAAAGATAATCGACAGGTGCGCAATATCGAGCTAGATTTTGGCCGTTTTACCACCGGTAACACCCACACCGCTTACGTCATCTGCACTCAGGTGCAAACCCTCGCTGACAAAATGGGCATCGATTTAGCTCAATCTACCGTCGTGGTTTGTGGGGCTACCGGAGATATCGGCAGCGCCGTTTGTCGTTGGTTAAATGAAAAAACCGATACAAAAGAACTAATATGTGTGGCACGCAATCAAGAGCGTTTACAATCTCTGCAAGAGGAGTTAGGACGCGGTAAAATTCTTCCCCTAGAGGAGGCTTTACCCCTGGCTGATATCATTGTTTGGGTGGCTAGTATGCCTAAAGGGGTGGAAATTGATCCGGAT
The DNA here is from genome assembly GCF_007095705.1 of Microcystis sp. Msp_OC_L_20101000_S702. NCBI lineage: Bacteria > Bacillati > Cyanobacteriota > Cyanophyceae > Chroococcales > Microcystaceae > Microcystis > Microcystis sp. Msp_OC_L_20101000_S702. Next base: position 3,702 of record NZ_SFBO01000037.1, on the reverse strand, counting down.
AAACTCAAGCGCCCCTGCATTATTATTGATGGTGGTTATCCGAAAAATTTAGGCACGGTGTTAAATGCCCCCGATGTTTCTGTGATTAAGGGCGGCATTGTCGAGCATTCCCTCGATATTGACTGGAAAATTATGAAAATCGTTAATATGGATATTCCCTCTCGTCAAATGTTTGCCTGTTTTGCTGAGGCGATTTTATTGGAGTTGGAGGGTTGGCAAACTAATTTTTCTTGGGGACGCAATCAAATTACCGTCCCTAAAATGGAACAAATCGGTGCAGCTTCCCGCAAACACGGGTTTCAACCTTTGTTATTTTAACTAATATCTCCAACCCCCCACCGACCACGGAATTAGAAGTTTCAGGCGAAAAATAATTAGAGTGGGCGCTTGACTTTAGCGGCGGCTTGGGTTATGCTTGTTTCATAATGGGATGTTTGTGTTTATATTTGAATGCTTAGATTCCGATTATGAATAAACTCTTTTAAAAATATTATCCCAAAATCTGCCGACAAAAGCAAGCAAAATTTTGCCATCAATTGTTAAGTTTTGTTAAGAAAAATAACAATAGTGACAAGGGATAGGACTCCCTTCGCTGATCAGAGGGCTTTTGGGGTAATTCTAGAAGTGTGGGTCTGATTTTTAGCCTTCCAGCAAAGACGACAAAACCACTAAACCCTATGAAAACTTGGTTAGAAGATCGCGGTATTTTACCCGCTTACGGTGGTGGGGTAATCATTGGCATTACCCTCTGTTTTTTCGGAGCGGCGACTAATACCATGGCGGGATGGTTGTATGCTATCTGTGGCACGACAATCGCCATTTTAATTTTATCGATAATTTTACCCCGTCGTTCCCTTCTTCCCCTGAAAGTGCGTCGTCTTGCCATTGTACCCGTAAGTGCGGGAGACGATCTTAGTATTAGCCTAGAGATAGAAAATACTAGCAATCAGCCGATAAATCTGTTAGAAGTGACAGATATCCTGCCTATAGTTCTCGATCAGCCAAAAATAACCCCAATAGAAACGATTGCCCCCAAAAGTTGCCATCGTTGGACCTATTATTTACCCACCAGTAAACGGGGTATTTATCACTGGCAAGAAGTACAATTAAGAACAGCAGCCCCTCTCGGTTTATTTTGGTGTCGTCGTTGTCATCAAGCAGCGGCTAAAGCTTTAGTTTATCCCCAAATTTTACCCTTACAACAATGTCCCCTAATCGATTCCCTCGGTCAAGAGATGGCACAAAAATTAGAAAATAATCGCTATTATCAAAGGGCTAGTCAAGGACTTACCCGTAACCTGAGACAATATCGCCAGGGTGATTCTACCCGTTTAATTCACTGGAAAACTAGCGCCCGTTTGGGAGAATTTCAAATTCGGGAATTAGAAGTGTTAACGGGAGGACAGGAAGTGATTATCTGTCTCGATACCCTCTGTGATTGGCAAGAAGACAGTTTTGAACGGGCGATTATTGCCGCTGCTTCCCTCTATTTTTATGCCCATCGTCGGCAATTAAATGTGAACCTCTGGACCGGTGAAACGGGTTTAATTCACGGGGAGAGGATCATTTTAGAAACTTTAGCCAGTATAGAGGCAAAAGCTAGTCAAAAAAACGCTAATCTGCCTAATTTACCGCTAATTTGGTTGACAAGTAACTTCAATTCCATCGAACAACTCACCCCCGGCAGCCGTTGGTTATTTTTCCTCGCTGCTGATTCTAGGGAGAGTCCTTCACCCTTAATCCGACAGTTTAGCGGATTGGCGATCAAACCAGAAATTTCTCTACAACAACAATTACAAAAACCCCCTCGTTGAGAAAATTTCTGTTCCCAGTCTAGATTGAGAGGAAATTCTCTGGAAAAAAATGCCAGTATCCCGGAAAAAGATGTTATGATAGAAAAGACTCGGACTCATGCGATCGCAACGCCTTAACCTTGTCAGGACCGGAAGGTAGCAGCAATACGGGATGCTTGTGACTGGCGTGATCTCCGGGTCTTTTTGTTGCCTGTGACGGTCACTGTCGTGAACGCTTTCAAAACTTTTCGATCGCTTACTGCCGAAACTCGTCGTCAACTACTCTTTCTCTTCGTCACGGCGCTGTTTTTCTGGATAAGTATCACCACTCTTGTCCCCACTCTCCCCATCTATATTGATTCCCTAGGCGGTAGCAAACAAGATATCGGCTTTGTCATGGGGGCCTTTGCCATCGGTTTAATTTTATCGCGCAGCTGGTTAGGCAATCTAGTTGATCGCCGCAGTCGCAAATTAGTGGTTTTATTTGGAACTATTGTCGCCGCTACCGCACCCCTCGGTTATCTATTTTTTCGCGATCTTTCCTCTTTATTCGCCGTCCGCGCCTACCATGGTCTCAGTATCGCCGCTTTTACCACTGGTTACAGCACCCTAGTGGTGGATTTTTCCCCCGTTCGTCAACGGGGAGAGATAATTGGTTATATGAGCTTAACTGCACCCATAGGCATGGGAATCGGTCCAGCTTTAGGCAGTTATCTCTACGAATCGATCGGTTATGACGGTTTGTTTCTAGTTTCCGCCACTTCAGGAGCGATCGCTTTTCTCTTGGGTTTCTCTATTCAAGAACCGGACTTCAAGAAAAAATTAGCCCAAATGAAGGCAGAAAATCGAACAATTGAGCGCAGTTTCTGGGCATTATGTCAAGAGCGAGCTTTTTTAGTCCCCACCCTAGTTTTTCTGCTGGTTGGTACTTTATTCGGCGGTTTAGTCGCTTTTTTACCCCTGTTTCTCCTCGAAAACCAGATAGCTTTCAGTCCTGGTCTATTCTACAGTTGTGCGGCAGTATCGGGCGTAATCGGGCGGATTTTGTCGGGAGGAGCCAGCGATCGCTATGGACGCGGTTTATTCATCACTATTAGCGTTTTTTGCTATGGTTTATCCATGTTGGTTCTATCTTCTGCCCGATCTCCTTCGGCTTTAATTTTAGCCGCTATTCTCGAAGGTACGGGAGGGGGGATTTTATTCCCTATGTTACTGGCTTTAATCTCCGATCGCTCTGGGCCCCAAGAACGCGGCCGGGCCTATTCTATCTGTATCGGCGGTTTTGATGTGGGAACAGCCTTAGCCGGTCCAATTCTGGGGGTTTTAGCAATTTCCTACGAAACTATGTTTAGTTTATCGTCAGGATTAGCTGTTATCGCTCTCTTTCTCTTTTTTACTCTCTCTAACCCCACTATACGCCATTCTTTTCTCTTCGCTTTCGGTTTAGAAAAAGATCGTTATGCTCTGCGCGGACAATTACAATAAAGCTTACTGAAAAAGTTTTTCCTAGAGCAGGGTTATTTAATAGGTTTGAGGCTGAAAATTATCGGGAATATCTAATTCAAATACTTGGTCATGAATCCGAGCCACATAAAGCCCTTCTTGCAGAATTTTTTCGCGTAATTCTGGGGATAAATCAACCGCCGCTAATATGCCATAGAGTTTTTTATCCTTGTGTTCAGGAAAAAAGCGGCGAAACCGTTGCAAAATACTTTTTAATTGAGTAATATCTTCCTGTCTAACATGACTTTTAACCTCAACGATATAGGCAATATTTAGCTCACCATTGGTATAGGCAAGAACATCAATTTCTAGGTGTTGTCCTTCTTTACTGACTCGGACACTGGGACTGATAACCTCCATACCAAATTGTTGTCCGAGAATCGTTTCCATTGAAGGAAGGGCAAGT
>NZ_SFBO01000036.1:0-32923 GCF_007095705.1 Microcystis sp. Msp_OC_L_20101000_S702 | reverse complement strand
TCTCGCTCGCGCCACCACCATTCTAAACACTGAATTAATAAAATAATTTGTTGTAGATGTAGGTTACTTTCCAAGGGTGGTTCATCACTCCAAAATTCGCCTTCTGGGAAGATTATCTCAGGGTTTACATGGGACTCCACTAGGGGTAAGCTTTCAGCGATAGTCATGGTTAGTCCAACAGAGATAGGTCAACAACTTATTATAAATCATTGAAGGGATTTTTTGAGCAATTGTAGCAGTAGCAATTGAGGTAGAATATTCCTGTGGGTAAATCGTCATTTTTCCCTTAAACAATACCAGATCGCAGGGCAATTACGGCCGCTTGTACTCGGTCGTCCACGGCCAATTTATTCATAATTCCCCGCACATGGGTTTTAATCGTATTGGTGCTTAAATAAAGTTGTTCGGCGATTTCAGCGTTACTTTTGCCCTCAACAATTAACTTTAAAACCTCCATTTCTCGCTCCGATAAAAGTGCTAGATTGGGATTAGGTTGCACTGCCGGCGGTTTGAGATTATCCATGACTAAACGGGCAATTTGAGGGTCTAAATAGGTAGCCCCGTCCTTAGCTGCTTCAATGGCGGCCAAAAGGCGATCGAGACTCGCTCCCTTGATACAATAGGCATCAGCGCCACTGGCCAGAGCTGCGATCACTTCCTGTTGCAGAGTGTGGGAAGTGAGCATAACCACATGAACATTAGCTAAACCCTCCTTAATCTGTTTAGTTGCCGCAATGCCATCGAGACGGGGTAAACCGATGTCCATGACCACTAAATCTGGCCGTAGGGATAGGGCTAATTGTACCCCCGCCAGACCATCACTAGCTTGACCGACGATCTCAAAATCTGGCTGTTCACCGAGCGCTTGTTCTAAACCTAACTGCATTAAAGGATCGTCTTCAACAATTAAAATCCGCATGATCTTTGATTCCTAACGGGAAAATGTACGGTTTTCACCCATCTGCATGAAGCAGAACTACTCCTAGTTTAGGCAATCTGGAGAGAGATTAACAGTGATTCAGTGATTCAGTGACCAGTGACCAGTAACCAGTGACCAGTAACCAGTGACCAGTGACCAGTGACCAGTGAAAGATACTAAATTTATTGAAAATTGAAAACTTAAACCTAATAACTTAAAACTTAAACCTAATAACTGATAACTGATAACTGATAACTGATAACTGATAACTGATAACTGATAACTGATAACTGATAACTGAAAATGCTGCGTATTTCATCAGATCGGTCTAAAATTGTGCTTGTTGCCCTAGCTTATCTGGGTGTTGGTTGGCTAGGCTATCTCTGCTTAAATTTAGGGTCGCGACCTGCCCCAATTTGGATGAGTGCTGGTATTGGCTTAACTGCTGTTTTTTTAGGGGGAAAAAGGCTAGTTTTAGGCGTTTTTATCGGGGATTTGCTTCTTACCTTCTTTTTAGGGGGCAGTTGGCCCATAGCTCTATTTTCGGCGCTCGGTAGCAGTGTATCGGCTCTGTTAGGGGCGCAATTCCTGCATTATCTGAGATTTTCCGCCACTTTACAGCGTATTCGCGATATTCTCTTACTGGTATTTTTAGCGGCCTTATTGGCCTCGGCAGTTAATGCCACTATCGATACTTTTGCTCGTAGTTGGCTAAATACTTGGGATTGGCGACAATTTGGACAGTCTTGGGGCATGATCTGGCTCGGAGATAGTACAGGGATCTTAATGACCACGCCGCTGCTGTTGCGTTTTTGCTTCAATCGTCACTCCCTGCGGGAACCCCGGCAACCCCAACGCCTTGGCGAGGCATTACTTTGTATGAGTTTGCTAACGGTGGTGACTTTCGTGGTTTTTGGTGGTCAACAGGATTTTCTTAACCCCGATTGGAGTATGGTGCAGTACCTCGAATATCTGCCTTTTCCTTTTGTGGTTTGGGCTGCTATGCGTTTTCAGACCTGGGGAGCGGTAATAGCCAATTTTTTAGTATCTATTTTAGCTTTGATGGGATTGGTCGGGGGAATCAGTCCTTTTATCCTACAAGCCCCCGACCATACCAGAGGTGTCCTGATCTTACAAATCTTTTTGGTCATTGTCATGTCAACTTCTCTGTTTTTATCGGCGGCGATTACCGAAAGACAACAGATCGATCGAGCTTTAAATGAAACTTTAGAACGAGAACATTTAGTCACACAAGTTGCTTTAAAAGTCCATCAATCTTTAGATATAGATCAAGTTTTAAATACCATTGTTGGGGAAATCAGAAATTTTCTCGATGCCGATCAAGTCTATATCGGTCACTGTCAAGAGCGGGGTTGGTCTAAGGTAATCGCTGAGTCCCGTCGTCCCGAGATTCCCTCGCTGATGGGTTGGTTTCCCGAACCAGAATTACTGGAAGAATTGGGACAATTATTTTCTTTAGATAAGTTAATTATTGCTGATAATACCGCTAAGGTGCAAACGCTGCCCACTCTCAAGGGTTATTACGAATACCTGCAAGTTAAATCCTCTTTAGTTTTACCTCTAACGGTTAATAATCAACATTTAGGTGCTTTAGTTGTCCATCAATATTCCCATCCCCGTCATTGGCAAAAAAGCGAGGTCAAATTATTAGAACAGTTAGCCACCCAAGTTTGTATCGCTATCGGCCAAGCGCAACTATATCAGAGGGTGCAAAGCTTGAATAATAATTTAGAACAGGAAGTGGCAGCTAGAACCCTGGAACTGCGAGAAAAAGTCCGGGAAATTCAGCGTTTATACGAAATGAAAACGGTTTTTTTACAGGCAGTATCCCACGATCTACGCACTTCGATTATGGGATTAGTGATGTTATTAAAAAATTTCCAGTGTCGGCAAACAGAAAAAGTAACTATCTCGCGAGCAATGCTCGATCAGGTGGTGCGTAGTTGCGATCGACAATTAAATTTAATTAATGCTTTATCAGAAAATCATTTTGCTGAAGAACGGCCTTTAATCTTGCATCGTCAACCTCTATTTTTAAAAGAACAGGTGGAAATTTGGCTGAAAGATTGGCAAAAAGATTTTGATTTATACCAAGCTACTTTTATTAATCTTCTCCCCGATAACTTACCCGCTATTGATGCCGATCCTTATCAGCTAAGAAGTGTTTTTGAACAATTATTAAATAATGCCTTGAAACATAATCCTTCACCAATTCAATTAGCTTTAGATGCTCGTATTGACCAAGATATGCTCTACTGCACTTTAAGCGATAATGGTATTGGCATGGATGAGGAACAATGTCAACATCTTTTCCATTTATATGTAAGAAATCTTCATAATCAACACCTAACGGGGATTGGTTTAGGTTCCTACCAATGTCGGCAAATTATCGAGGCTCACTCTGGGAGAATTGGAGTAAAAAGTACCCCGCGGGTTGGTTCACAGTTTTGGTTTACTTTACCCCTTGCTCATCAAAATTCTAGAGTAATTAAGCAGGAGTTAGTCAACAGTAATCAGTGATTTGTAACGGGATCGAGATGATTCTGCTTATCGCTCTTCTGGGACTCTGGGGTATATAGAATCGCCAATTCAGGCTTGAATTAGCCATTTTATGTGGGTTGCCTACCGACAATTAAGGCATATTTGAGGAGAATTTGCCATCTCAATTGTTAAGCAACAATCGACCAAATAGGTCGAGTTTGTAACTATTCTGATTGCTAGTATCCCTTGAAATTCTCATAAGGATCACAAAATTGGCCAATTGTCAATAGCGTTTGAGATGCGCTCACCCCCGGTGGTGAGGATGTCAAACAATCATCAAAAATAGCAGCGGTTGCCCCCTAGTTCTATAATCAGATCACGGCTAATTTGATTGGCTATCGACCCTATTCATGTCTATCTCCCCACCCCGTTCCGGTTACACTTTGCCGGTTTTTGCCTGTGCCAGTGCGATCGCATCTCTCCAGCATCTCCACGGCGAAAATGAGCTAAATTCCGTTACTTTTAATCTTTTAGAACCGCCAGAAACCGTTACAATTGCCATCGAACAAGTTGCCCAACTTAACCCCGATGCTGCCCTAGCTATCACCCGCAGCGATCCAGGGGACAATTTAGATTTAACTAGAAATACCCCTATATGGGCGTTAGTAGAAAGAAAAACAGGTAATCAAGAGATAGAGATTCAAGGCGGCGCAGGAATCGGCCTACAGATTGATAATGGCGGAAAATCAGCTATTTATAGTTATGCCCAGCGTCTGATGCAAGAAAACCTCAGACCCCTGTTACTGCCCCAAGAAAGCATCAAAGTGACGATTATCCTGCCAGAAGGCAAAAAACTGGCCACAAGGACTTCTAACGCCGCTTTTGGGGTAGTAGAGGGGTTATCTTTGTTGGGTACCACTGGCATTTCCCAACCCCTCAGCGCTCCCGGACAGTTGGAAATCTTTCGCGAGCAATTAAAAATTTTATCCCGTCGTTTCGATCGCTTGGTGTTTTGTATCGGGGAAAATGGCTTAGATTTAGCCCCTCAAATGGGTATTAATCCTGATATTTTGGTAAAAACAGCCAATTGGATCGGGCCGATGTTATTAGAGGCACAATTACAGGGAATCTCTGAAATTCTTTTGTTTGGTTATCACGGTAAATTAATTAAACTTGCCGGGGGAATCTTTCAGACTCACCATCATCTCGCCGATGGTCGTCGGGAAATTCTTACCGCCTACGCCGCTAAAATGGGTTTAGCTACCCCCCATCTCCAGCAAATTTTTGACAGTAGCACCAGCGAAAACGGTCTGGAATATCTGCGTCAATTAGACCGGCAAACGGGAGATAATTGGGTGGAACGCATCTATGGAGAAATGGCTAATACTATCGATTGCCGTTGCCAAGAATACGTTTATAACCACAGTAACGGTCATCTTGGGGTCGGTTGTATTTTATTCGATCGCTCTCGTTCTTTGATCAGCAAAAGCGAAAATGGCCTTAAATTTTTGCAAAATCTACCAGTTACTCCCCAGTGACTGTGCTATGATCGTGGGAATATTTATGGCTTGCTGAAAAAGTACGGGCGAAGCATTCGGATAGAAAATCTACGGTTTCACCGATAGGTTATTGCCCGAATGCTTCGCCCCTACAGGACGCGGGCCGATGAAGACGCAAGGTTTTGAACGACGATTCTCTCAAAATCTTGCACCTGTTTCGCTCGTAAAGCCCCAAAACCCTTACTTTGCCTACATTTCACATTTATTCAGCAAGCCCTATTTAGTCTTAAAAAATGAAACTAATAAGGCGATACTATTGTAGCTTATTTTCAGAACAATAGCCGATTTAGTTTACAAATCTTTAACCTTTTCCTGCCAGTTTCTTTTCTTGATCGTAGTGACAACTCAAACCCCCCTTCCCACCCCCCAAGAGACTTTGCCCTCAGAGTCCTTCACTAATAGCCTTAATCGTCAAATAATCATCATTCTTGACTTTGGCTCCCAGTATTCTGAATTAATCGCCCGCAGAATCCGGGAAACGAACGTTTACTCCGAAGTTCTCTCCTATCGTACCAGCGCCGAACAATTAGCCCAAATCAACCCGAAAGGAATAATTCTTTCGGGCGGTCCCAATTCCGTCTATGATCCAGGGGCGCCCCACTGTGATCCCGAAATTTGGAATTTAGGTGTACCCATCCTCGGAGTTTGCTACGGGATGCAATTGATGGTACAGCAGTTAGGGGGCAGGGTAGAACGGGCAAAACGGGCCGAATACGGCAAAGCATCCCTATTTATCAACGATCCTACCGATTTATTAACCAATGTCGAGGACGGTTCCACCGCTTGGATGAGTCACGGGGATTCCTGCGTGGAATTGCCTGCGGGTTTTGAAATTCTCGCTCATACCGATAATACCGATTGTGCGGCCATTGCCGATCACGAGAAAAAACTCTTTGGAGTGCAGTTTCACCCGGAAGTTGTCCATTCTGTGGGAGGAATCGCCTTAATTCGCAATTTCGTCTATCATATCTGCAAATGCGAACCCACTTGGACCACGGAAGCTTTTGTCGAGGAATCGATCCGAGAAATTAGGGCAAAAGTGGGCGATAAGCGAGTTTTATTGGCTTTATCCGGCGGTGTGGACTCCTCTACCTTAGCATTCCTCTTGCATCGAGCGATCGGTGATCAACTAACCTGTATGTTTATCGATCAGGGATTCATGCGTAAGGGTGAACCCGAACGATTAATGCAGATATTTAACGAGCAATTCCATATCGGAGTCCAGTATGTCAACGCTAGAAAGCGATTTTTAGCGCAAGTGGCCGGTGTCACCGATCCCGAAGAAAAGCGCCGTCGTATCGGCCATGAATTTATTCAGGTGTTTGAAGAAGAATCGAATCGTTTGGGACCCTTTGATTATCTGGCCCAAGGAACTTTATATCCCGATGTGATTGAATCGGCCGATAGTAATGTGGATCCCAAAACCGGGGAAAGAGTAGCGGTTAAAATTAAAAGTCATCATAACGTTGGTGGACTGCCGAAAAATCTCCGGTTTAAATTAGTCGAACCCCTGCGAAAATTATTTAAGGATGAGGTGAGAAAATTAGGTCGATCAATCGGTCTTCCGGAAGAAATTGTTCGTCGTCAACCTTTCCCCGGCCCCGGTTTAGCGATTCGCATTTTAGGGGAAGTCACCGCAGATAAATTAAATATTTTGCGCGATGCAGATTGGGTGGTGCGCGACGAGATTAATAAGCAGGGAATGTATCACGATTTCTGGCAAGCTTTCGCGGTTTTATTGCCTGTCCGCAGTGTGGGAGTGATGGGAGATCAACGTACCTACGCTTATCCTATTGTCCTACGTTTAGTCAGCAGTGAAGACGGAATGACTGCCGATTGGTCCCGGGTTCCCTATGATTTATTGGAGACAATTTCTAATCGTATTGTCAATGAAGTTAAGGGAGTTAACCGCGTGGTTTATGATATTACTTCTAAGCCTCCCGGAACTATAGAATGGGAGTAGTATTGAATTATTGATTGATTATTAGTCCCGTCCAAATATTGGGACGGGATTTTTGCAGAATAGACAATTGAGGAGATTAATTACTACCATGACACAGTTAGAGATTTTAGAAGAAATAGAAGCGGTGGATTTTGCGGAAGAAGAAGAAGATATTGAAGGAGAATCAGCAAACCAAAAAAAGCTACAACTCAAAGAAATCTCCGAGACTGTTGTTGCTGGAAGTGATTGGACTACCGCAACGATCCGCGATCAATTAATTCGAGAAAATATTCAACTCAATCCGCGCTTTCAAAGACGAGATGCTTGGAATATTACTCGTAAAAGTCGATTTATTGAATCCCTAATTCTAGGGTTTCCAGTCCCACAGATTGTCTTAGCTACTAATAATAAGGAAAAAGGTAAATTTATCGTTCTTGATGGCAAACAACGCCTACTAACAATTTTACAGTTTTATGGTGACAGTGCCACACCTAATAATAGTTTTACTTTAAAAGATTTAGAATTTCTAGATAACCTCAATGGCTGCCAATATCAAGATCTAAAAAATGACTTCAATTTAAATGATTTCTTAGACCAACTGGATAATCAAACTATCCGCACGATTGTTATCCGTAATTGGAAAACGGAGAGTTTCCTCCATAAAATTTTTCTGCGTCTCAATCAGGAAAATACCCCTTTGTCTTCTCAAGAATTAAGACAAGCATTACACCCAGGGGATTTTATTAATTTTTTAGATGATCGAGCGATCGAAAGTCAAGCATTAAAGAAAATATTTGAATCTTCCTATCCCGATTTCCGGATGCGCGACACTGATATATTATTGCGTTATGTAGCTTTTCATTATTATTTATCCGATTATCGCGGTGATCTTAAAAAATTTCTTGATAATGCTTGTGTTTCGCTTAATGCTCGATGGGATCAAAACTCAGAAGAAATCAAAAATATTATTGATCAATTTGAAAAAGCTGTCCAGACAACGATTAATATTTTTGGAGAGAAAAACTTTTCCCGTCTCTGGCTGCCTGAATCGGCAACTTATCGAAGTCAGTTCAATCGAGCAATTTTAGATGTGATGGTTTTTTACTTTTGCGATGATCTAATGAGAGCAGCTGCCGAGACAAACAAAGAACAGGTAGAAGAAGCATTTAAAAGTTTATGTCGTACTGCCGTTGATCGATTTAAAAATGCTGTATTAATTAGTACAAATACTAAACAATCAACCTATGATCGTTTTCATTTATGGGGTCAAGCTTTATCAAAAGTATTAGATATTAACTTCAATATTCCTCAGATGGAAGACAATCGTATTATTTTTAAGGGGTTAAGATAGTTAGTTTTTTTACTATGCCGAAATCTCTAGGATTTAGACAACTAACCAAAGAGTTGAATCGACTAAAAAAACAATTCCTACCTCGTAAATTTAGCGAGATAAATGAATATTCTGAAAGACAATTAGCTTTAACTTTTGCCTATCGAGTTTTTGCTCATGCTGAGATTGAATCTTATCTTGAAGATCGAGTTTGGGATACAGTACAGACAGCAAAAAATATCTGGGATAATCAAGGTAAAGCTAGTGGAGTTTTGTTATGTGTAATCGCTTTTTCTGGTCAAGAAATGGAAAATCCTCCCGATACCATTACTCCTCTTAAAGGTAACAAAAATGTCTCCCTAGACAAACTGAAAATAACTAAAAAAATTGACATAGTGATTAGATGTTTTAAATCAGTTATCGATCAAAATCATGGGATTAAAGAAACTAACCTATTAAAATTACTCTTACCAATCGGCATCGATAGTGATGACTTAGATAAAGTTTGGTTAGCCAATATGAATACTTTTGGAGAAGAACGCGGTGAAATCGCTCATTCTTCGGGAATAAAAACGAAAAAAACGCCTAACCCTGCCGACGAATTAGAGAGAGTTAAACAAATTATTCAAGAATTAGAGAAAGTCGATCAATTGATTACTAACTTGCTCAAGTAATTCCACTCTTAATAAAACTTAAATTGTTAATTATATCAGAAATACAGTATAATAAAAGGCAGACAATAGAGAGCTAATCATCAAAGTGAAACATAGACCAATTGCGATCGATTTATTTGCCGGCTGCGGTGGAATGTCCCTTGGTCTAGAAGCGGCGGGATTTGATATTGCTGTAGCGGTGGAGTTTGATGCAGTCCATTCCTTGGTTCATCATTTTAACTTTCCCTATTGTCAAACTATTTGCCGGGATATAGCCAAAGTAACAAGTAGAGAAATATGGGAATTATTAAAACTAAAAGGCTATGCCACCGATGTTAGTTTAATTGCCGGCGGCCCGCCGTGCCAAGGTTTTTCATTGATTGGTAAACGACAAATAGATGATCCTAGAAATTCTCTTGTATTTGAATATCTGCGGATTGTAGCAGAAATTAAACCCAAGTATTTTATCTTTGAAAATGTCCCCGGCATGGCTACGGGTAAACACAAACAATTTTTAGAGGAGTTAATTTCTGAATTTGAAGCTATTGGCTATACAATTAATCAGCCAATTAAAATCCTTGATGCCAGTGAATATGGCGCACCACAAAAGCGCAGAAGATTAATCTTAATTGGTAGTCGAAAAGACGTGCCGATGGCTAAATATCCTTTGACAAAGACCGTCGATTTAAACTCAGCCAAAAAATCAGCTTTTACCAGCGTCTATGATGCGATTTCAGATTTAGAATTAATACCTGCCTTTATCGATACTGATTTAGGCATACCTGCATCAAAATTAGATTATAGTGGTAAGAGGAAAAAATATTCAGTGCAGCCAGGGGATATTTTTAAACTTTGCCATCAAAGAACAGTAGATACAAAAATCTATGGACATATAGGCTCAGTTCATACCCAAAGATCAATTGATAGATTTATCGTAACCGAACCGGGTACAGTGGAACCAAAAAGTCGCTTTTTCAAGCTTTCTCCTACTGGTTTATGTAACACTCTCCGGGCTGGAACTAATAGTGACAAAGGGGCCTATACTGCTCCTAGACCCATTCACTATTCTATTCCTCGTTGTATTACTGTACGAGAAGCCGCCAGATTACATACATTCCCCGATTGGTTTCAGTTTCACCGCACAATATGGCATGGTTTTCGTGAGATTGGTAACGCGGTTATTCCGCTATTATCGAAAGAACTTGGCTCTTCTGTGATGGGAGCAATGAATATCAATACCGCTAATCTCAACCGAGTTATTTTAGAAAAAATGCCCGAAGACTTATTGCTATATAATATGTCTCAAGCATCAAATTATTGGGGAATCTCTGACGATGTTATCCCGAAAAGAAAACGAGGTGTCTCTCAGAGGCTGTTCGGTATTTAAATGATACCAATCAAAGAGTATTATCTTTTAGAAGCACCGCGCTATAATTTGCCGTTAATTCAGGTTCCTTCTGGTGAATATTTTTCATGGGAGATAATCGTAATCATAGCAACGATTTCCATATCTGGGGATTTTTACCAGTCAAGAACCTGATTAGCTGTGCAGTTTTTCGCTTTTTCCCACTGCACCGCTTTAGTTGGTTTTCTGACTTCTGTTTCCCCGCAACCTCAAATACCAGGATAAATGTAAAGATTTATTAAAATATAGTGTAGGATACAACGTTTGTGGCGGGGTGGTGTGTATCCTTTTATATTGGGAAATGTGGTAGAGCGTCCCAACCCTGATCGCAAAAACCGCCACAACCGCCACAAACGACTCCCAACTGTATCTGTCTCTTTTAGAACGCCAAATAACCGTGGAGACTTGCTATGACTGCAACACCTGGTCAAAACACACAATCTTCGTCAGCCACTTGCTTGAAAAAACCAGATTTTCGTAAGGAAACTCGCTTAGGATTAGTGCTTTATGGTGGGGTTTCTCTAGCAGTTTATATGAATGGTGTTTGTCGAGAATTTTATAACGCAACAAGGGGTCGGGGAATTTATAAATTAATTAAAGCACTGACAGATTCAGATATTGTTGTTGATATTGTATCGGGAACTTCAGCGGGAGGAATTAATGGAGTTCTCTTGAGCTATGCAGTTGCTAATAGCTACGAAAAAATTGTAGTTGACTTTAAGGAATTTGGAGATATTTGGCGAGAAAGTGGAGATATAAATAAATTACTGCGTCCGATCAAAAAAGAAAATAATCAGACCAATGTCAACTCTCTTTTAAACGGCGAGGGATACTATCAGGAAGAACTTTTTAAAGCTTTTGAAAAAGCTGGAAATAACCAACAATCTGCTCCTGATGGAGAATGGTATTCAGAGTTTAACGAATTAGATTTGTTTATCACTGGCACTGATGTTTTAGGAAGAATCTATAAAACCTTTGACAACACTGGAAAAGTCATCGAAATCAAAGATAATCGTTGCGTTTTTCATCTTAAATATCGAGAAGATCAAGATTTTGGAGATCCTTTTTCTACGACAGATAAAGATACTCAACAAGCCTTAGCTAAACTCTGTCGAATCACCTCTTGTTTTCCCCTGGCTTTTCCCGTAGTACCTGTCGAAATCAAGTCTGATAATAAGGTAGATAACCAACTACAAGAATGGGGAAAGCTTTTGAGAAATCGCATCCTTCCGCAAGAACCTCCAAAAGAGGGATATAAAATCTATTTTGTTGATGGGGGAGTTCTAGATAATCGTCCTTTTAGTTATACCACTGAAGCCATTTATTATCGTACAGCAGATCGTCCTGTCAATCGTCAATTATTTTATCTCGATCCCAATCCAGAAAGCTTTGTTGACAGTACCAAATTTAAAGAAATGGAGCAACCTACTGTTTGGGAAGTCATCACAGGTTCTCTAATCAGTTTACCCAGATATGAAAGTATTAGCAAAGATCTTCAACAAATCAAAGGTATTAACGACAAAATTCGTCGCTATAATTTGTTATTAAAAAGTGTTGATGAAGAAGTATCTGAACAAACAACAGAAGCCAAAAATCGTTATTGGAGGTGTCGTTTAGTCAGTTTAAGAGATAGTGTTCTCTCCGTAATTTTTGACAATCAATATTTTGTTGGAAAAGAACAAGAACAGGAAGAACTATTAGAAAAAAGTGCCAGTTTATTGACCCAATTTATTAATAATTCTGAGGAAATTAAAAAGCGAGAGGAAACTTTAAACTCCCTAGCTCAAGATGTTGAAAATCTAGATATTCAATATGCTATTAGAAAACATAACTTTCTCTTGTCCCAAATTTACTCTCTGATATCTGATGCTATTACTAAAGATACAGATGATATTACCAAATATACAGAGTTGAAAAATTTAGCCAATAAAATCACTTGGCTGCTAGAGTTGCTCAAAGTCATTGATCAGGTTATCAAAGAAGTGATAAAATTCGAACCTGTTCGCCAAAAATTTTATCAACTCATTACAGAAGATGAAGAGGACAATAATCAACAATCTGTAAATTTGAAGCGCGAAAAAATATATGATTATCTATTAACGTTGTTGCGTCTTATCTTAGATAGTCAAGATTTAGCCGATGTCACCGTAGAAAATCTCAAAGAGCTAAATTTTGACAAAATCCATTCTATCGGGGACAATTTACGGAAGAAGGTTAAAGATGTAGCTCTAGATCAAGATTGGGAAGCATTAACTATAACCAAAGGTGAAACCATCTTAGAAAAAATAGAACAAGCTTCGGCGAAGTTGTTAACTGAACAATCGGAGAATGTAGAACCAGCAATTGGCAAATTTGCGAAATTTCAGCTAATTGATCAAGTAATATATCCCTATCAATATTTGTCCGATGTCCAAAACAACAGTCCAATTAAACTTGTTCGTATTTCTCCCAATGATGCTGATAAAGGATTTGGCAAAGATAAGGGACTTGAAGAAAAATTAGCTGGAGATCAATTTCGTGCTTTTGGAGGCTTTTTTAAGAAATCTTGGCGTTCTAATGATATACTTTGGGGACGGTTAGATGGAGTCAACCGTATTGTTGATGGGTTGTTAACTTCAGAATCCTTAAAAGCCTTCTCCGGAGTTGTAAGTCGCCAAATTAAACTAGGACCATTCTCAGGAACTCAGGAAGAGAAAATTCAAGAATATGTCAAGCGACTTGTTGATGAATCTTTTCCCACGGAAACACAAACAGAAAAAGATGGGCTAATTCAAGACTTAATTAAACTTGCTCAACCTAATACAACCCTTGCCAAAGCAGAATTAGAAGAATTCCTAAATAAGCTTGTCAATTTAGGACATAGTGCTATTCTTAAGGAAAATTTAGGGAATGTATTTAAAGACGCAATTTCTGAACAATTGGAATGGAATCAACAAAAAATTGACCCAACTCCTGAGTCAAACTACAAATATGTTGGTGGCTATTTTGACAAAGCAGTAACTCCCTTAGCTGCTGCAAAACTTGCTCAACGTTTCCTGGAAGATTTAAAAGGGAAAGAAAAAGAATACTTCCTGGGTGAATATGGAGTTGGTTCAGAAACAATAGTGAAAGATATACCTTCTAATATTCTCAAAAGTTTAGGCACTCGGTCAGCGATAATTTTGAGTTATATCATAGAATCTAGTAAGACTGGTAAACGACTGCTTAGACTTCAATCTTATCAGCTTCTCAAACAAATTCTGAATATATACTATTTCCTGTCCCAAAGAAGTAGTCCAAGCAGCTATAAAACACAAGCCTCTCCCCTCATCTCTGCTTTGAAATCATTGCTTCTTTTTATTATTGGATTTGGAGTAATAGCCTATCTACTAAATGTATTACCAAGATGGGCTGTGTTGACCATTGCAACCTTAGCATTACTCTGGATAATAAAAAGCTTATTGGGACTATTATTCGGGAGAACCTCTAAATAACCCCTGGAAACTGTGCCAAAGAAAAATCAAGGTCCTGTAGGGGTTGCCATGGGGGAGAGAATCTGGTTTAACAGAGAACTGATTATTTATTCTCCGTTTTGTCTTTTGCCTCTTGACATGAGCGCCTCTCCTCACTTACTCACTTACTATCATTTTTATTATTCGGGAACCGTCCACCAAGCGAGAGCAAAAGCTTGTTCTTTTTCGTTAACTTGTTGACGATATTGAACCCGAATTTTATAGTTTCCAGAGATGGGGACAGGACAAAAAATATGCTCTAAACTATCACTATCACTCAGGGAAGCACAGGTGTATTTAGCATTATTATCCTCCTGAGCAGGTAAAAGATAAACATCTAAATTATTCAGGCCGCGATCCTGGAAACTTTCATCGATATCATAGAGATTATTGCTATTAGTATCGATTAGTTCTACCAAACGATCCCAAGCTAAAGTTATCGAAACAAAACTATTAGCTTTTAAGGGCTTCTCTAGGGCATAATCTTGATAACCATTAGCGGTAACTGTAGCGTAATCCCAACCAATAGCAGGAATAGATTCTGCGGCCGACCATTGACCATTACTAAACTGTTGGTAGGCGCGAAAAGTGTTAAGATGTCCCGTCCCCATCTGCATATCTAAAGGAATTTTCGGATCTTTATAAGCATCGGACTCTAACCAAGTTTTTTGATCCTTAGTTAAGACCGTCCGTCTCATACCTAACCGTAACCCATCGCCCGTATCTTTAATTTTATCGGCAGCATTAAGCATTACTGCCTTCATCACTTGATGATGACGAGAATCGAGACTCCAATGGGGATTTTTTTGATTAATTTGTTGATCGCCGTATTCTTGTAAAAGTGCCACCGATGCCGTAATATGAGGGGCGGCAAAACTGGTGCCACTAACAGTATTTAATTTACCTTTGAGGTCATAAAGCTCTATTTTATTGCCGGGGGCAACTAAATTAATTGACCGTCGGGAACCATCATTAATTTCCCGTTTAATTAAACTGCGACCAATACCCACCGGCAAAGCACTAATATTAGCAAAATCAACTTTAGTGAATTTTCCTTCTCTTGTCGCTGTATAAGCGGTAGTAATGCCGTTAAAATGATCGGTGGGAATGGGAATTCCTCCCTTACCTTGATTACCAGCAATTACATAAAGGACATCCTCAACTCGCGATGACCAATCAACACATTGAGTTAATAAAGCTTGACCATCTAATTTTGGTTCCTGTCGTTGATCTCTTTGCAAAGATTCCCCAAAACTAAAGTTAATGGCGCGGACATCACCGCTATTTTGTCGGGCAATATTTTGACTGGTAAGACATTCTTCCGGTTGTCCACCGCGTCGCAAAGAACCCACCGCCCCCGAATATAATCTCGCTTTTGGGGCCACTCCGGGGATTTTTTTATCATCACTGACCATCATCGTTGCCACCATAGCGGCGTGATTATCTAGATAGGTGTTGGGTTTGGCAATTTGATCGCGAAAAAAAACACCAGCTAATTTATAGGGAGGCTGCCAAGCCGCCACTTTATCATAACCGAACTGAGCCGGTCGTCCGATTTCCACTTGACCGATGGCAATTTTTCGCCCTAATAAATTATAGGGTTCCGCCCGCAGGCGATCGGCATAAATTCCCTGTTCACCGATGGAATTAGAAAGAACTAGGGAAGGAAGCAGAATTATCGTTACTACTAACCCGACGACAAACCAAAACCCTCTTTTCATCATCAGCAATCCTGCGGCAGTAAGGTGATACCGATCCATTCTAAGACAGAAATCTCAGAAAATACCGGAATCTCTTTTTTGGCTAGGTGGGATGGTAATAAAAAGCTACTGCCAAGATTAAATAGGTGGCTAGTAATAGGGTTCCATCTAACCAATTGGAACGACCGGTAAAGCTGATTAAATTAGTGACAACCACCGCTACAATTAAAGCCACCACGTTAAAGGGATTAAAATTTAAATCCATCGGCTGCTGCCAAAATTGACC
This sequence comes from Microcystis sp. Msp_OC_L_20101000_S702, assembly GCF_007095705.1. Lineage (NCBI taxonomy): Bacteria > Bacillati > Cyanobacteriota > Cyanophyceae > Chroococcales > Microcystaceae > Microcystis > Microcystis sp. Msp_OC_L_20101000_S702. The sequence goes on along the minus strand of NZ_SFBO01000036.1, from coordinate 17,136 downwards.
GATAAAAACTAATAAAGGTGCCACGAATAAAGCCACCAATAAACTATCACCCATAGCCACGGAAACCGTTAAATCCATCTGATTTTTTAGGGCTAATTGAGTGACGGTAACTATTCCAGAAACATCGCTAATTAAAGGAATGAAAATCACCCCGATAAAGAGAGGAGTGAGATTAAATCCTTCCATCACCGATTCCACTACATCAACAAATAAATCCGACTCATAGGCTACAGCTACGGTGGAAGTAAGCAGCACAAGTAACCAAATCCAGACTTGAGCTTTTTCTTCCTCACTAACCTGATTGTCGGGGGTATTTTCGTTACTTAATCCCACTTCGTAGAGATAGCTATGGGTTTTCAGGGAAAATAATAAAGTTAACCCGTAAACTATTAATAAAACCGTGGCGGTGACTAGGGAAAGACTGAGAATATCGGCAACTTCCACCACGTTAGAAGTATATATTACCAAAGTTGGTAAAGCGATCGCTATTACTGCTAAAGTCATGGAAGAACCATTTACCCGCGCTAAAATCGGTTTAAATTCCTGCTCTTTGTAGCGAATTCCTCCCGTGAGCATTCCCATGCCCATAAATAATAATAAATCGCTGAGAATACTGCCAGTAATACTGGCTTGTACGATGTCCACCAAGCCTTTTTTTAGGGCAATTAAGGCAATAACTAAAGTGGTAGTATTACCAAAGATAGCATTAACTAATCCTCCCAAAGTTGGCCCGGTTACTACGGCAACTCTTTCCACAGACGTACTTAACCAAATTGACAGGGGAATGATCGATAAAGCGGCAGTAATAAAAATAGCTTGATCTCCCCAATTAAGACGACTAGCGACCACCGATAGGGGAATAAATAATAGGAAAGCAAAGGAGACAATTTTTCTTAAATTCATGGGTTATTAATGGCAATTTCTCCCACCATTCCCGCTTCGGCATGACCCGGAATAGTACAGATTAATTTATACTTACCAGTTTTGAGAGGAACTATCACCCATTCCGCCTGTGCATTAGGTTTTAATTCTAGTTCGTGAATTGCCCCTTTAATCTCCACTTTTCCCGCTTCAACTTTCTGGGTCCAACTAGCATCAGCGAAGTCTTTAGCGGTAAAATAATGTTTAGTAGGACTGGGATTATCGAGGATTAATTTGTATTTTTGTCCGGCAATAAAGTCTAATTGACTAGGAAAGAATTTTAATTCTCCTTGCCCGGAGCCTAGACTAATTTTAACTTCTAGAGGGGCGGATGCAGCGAAGGCGGGAAAAGTCACTAACCAACAACTAATTAAAACTATTACTACTGCCACAAATTTTTGATAGATATCCTGGACAGGGAAGTAGGGATTAGAATTCATTTTGCTCCTGCAGCTTATAGAGAAAATCTGGCGGCTTTGACGATAATTTTAGAACAAGTGGCGATTCTTAGCGGCTCTCTTCCCTTCCATTCCCTCAAAGTCCCTTGGCCACTGTTCAAACCTCGGGACTTCTAGCCACTGTAATTTAAATCGACAAAATTAATCTAAGCTATCGGGAGAATGGGGATAAAGTTGTTCTGCTTCTGGACAATCTTCCGAGACATTAATATCAGGATTCGTCCGCGACACGGAGGCCAGTTTTCTGCTCACCGCACCGATACTTTCTAAACGCACCATTTCTTCCCAAGAACTAATCTCGTCTTCTTCTTCTGTTTCGTAGCGAATGGTGACGAGATCGCTTTCTAGATCGATAATACGAGCATTATCAATCCATCTTTGCTGATCGCGCAAGAAAATGCAGACTTCCTGACCATCCATACAGAATTGATAAATCTTGCGGTGTAACATAAATTGCTCCTAAACAGCTTCTTTTGTTGGATTTAACTAACGGGAAGTGACAAAATGCCAATCTCAGCAATAGCTCAAGAATTCCCGTGGGTAACACAAAAAGGAGAAAAATTCCGCTAGTAGTGGCAAGAATGGGAAAGGAAAGTCAGGTTTCCAGTTTGGGACTACGTTCTTCAAAGACATCGATTCGATTAATAGACGGCCTCGGCGATCGGTAAAAAATCGCCCTTATAGAGTCATTGTTACATAAATTTTCACTTCATAACAGTATCTGTGGATGGAATCGGGAAATGGGGAGATAGGGAAATTTCCACTAAAACCTCAACACTTAAACCCCCTAACCCCGATGCTGATTTAAAATAGCCATCATCTTTTCGGCCACCGCTGCTGTTTGTTCGAGCATGGCAAAGTGACCACAATCGGATAACTCAATCACGTTGCCGCCAGTTTCAAACAAGGGATGAAAACTGGCCAGATGGTTAACGTACTTAACTTCCATAATCGTATCCTCTTTCCCCGCCAGAAAATAGACCGGCTGCGGGAGACGGGAGACAATCTGGGGTAAAAGATGAACTTCGCTGATAGTGGTGGTTTCCAAAAGTGACCCCAGGGCCGCTTGGTAATCGGCTCGGACAAAATCAATCACTCGCTGTTTGCCCCATTTTTTACTTAGGGTTTGCTTGACCATCATCCGCGAGAATAAAACATCAATCAAGGGAACACGGGGCAACCAAGGCGGTCTTCTCTCTAAAATCTGTCTTCCGGCTTCCCGAAATCGCTCAAATTCCTCCTTTAGATAGATGCCGCCGCCGGCATTCATACAGATTACCCCTTTAATGCGTTCAGGACAGCTATCCGCGGCCCACAAAGCAACACTACCACCGAGGGAATGACCGACTAACCAAGCAGCATCGAGGTTTAAGCGGTTAAGAAGGGTAATAACGTCTTGGGAGTAGGATTCAAGGTTATAACTGCTAGGAGGACTGTTAGAGGTGATTTTTTGGGAGTCGCCAAAGCCCCGGAGATCATAAACTAGACAGGGATAGTCTGGGGAGAGAATATCTACCAAAGGCTGCCAGTAGTGACGACTCAGCAGCCAACCGTGTATAAAGACTAAAACCGGTTTATCCGCTTGGGGCGAAAATAACTCGTAACTGTGGGATACTCCCGATATGTCGATGGTAGGCATATAATCAATCTCAACCTAAGTTAAACCGTTGATAGGGGTTACTAGGGAAACTTCTAGAGAAAAATCGGTGTATTTAGCCTTGTTTATAGAGCAAAATCAGGGAAGCTTAGGATTTTCCCTGATAGCTGATCAATCAATGCTATAGACAATTTCAAAAGCTTCTACTTTAAGTATAAAACACTGGGGATACCTCCCTAAAATAGGATGACAACCCTAGACCAGGATTTATCTATGAAATGCGATCGCTTTTTAACTCTTTCCCTCGTCTTCAGTCTGGGATTAGTTTTTCCCCCCTCTTTACCCGCTCAAAATCCCCCCGCTACCACTTTTCAACCGGGTCCTTGGCAGCCTGTCGCTAGGGTGAATATGAGTCGTCCTGTGGAGATTAAAATCATCAATCAAACCGATATTGACCTCAATTATGACCTATCGGCCAATATTGATTCCTCTCCCCAATTATTATCTCCTGGTACGGAGACAACCCTAAAAGGTTTCGTAATTCCAGCATATATTCTGATTAATCGGGCTAATGCCGCCTCGGATCCCGATTCTTCTAGTTTAATCTATGCCGTAGAAGTCAATAAAGATAATTTAGTCACGATTACTGTTACCAAAGTTCCGGGGAGTACCCCCGGTTATACCACCTTTAACCTCAATCAACAGGGTGCTATTTATATTTACTAGCTCTAGCTGAGGGCGATCAGACCACAATTATATTATCGCGATCGAGATTTATTTGAGATCGATCGACAATTGTAACGTTTTAGTCAATTAACGGTAATTTCCGCCCCAGGAAAGTTAAATTAATAGGGATATAACTCCCAAATTAAGTAGCTGGTTATAATTAAATTAAAAATGGATTTTAGGTTCGATCCCCCCTAGCCCCCCTTGATAAGGGGGGAAGCCGAAGGCGGGGGGATCCCCCTTAATAAGGGGGGTGACGATCCCCCCTTAGTCCCCCCTTAATAAGGGGGGCATCTGATAATTTTTCAAGCCTACCTACTTAGCCTACAAAAGGTTAAAAAATCTCCTACAAACCTAGCGAGGACAAACATGAATACAATCACTAATTTTTTAGCTAGTGCTATTGTCGGTGGTTGGATTATGACCATGGCAGTTTTTGCTATCCAAAATATCCAACCAGTTTCTTTAAAGTTTCTACAATTTGAGTCAATTAAAGTACCCATCGGCATTTTATTGGCTTTTTCTTTGGGAATGGGATTTTTTATGGCCGCAGTTATTCCCGCTTTTTTCAGAAAGTCGAAAAAATCTCCTCGCAGTCGCTTTTCTCCCCCAGAATCGGGGTTAGACGAGTTTGATTTTTAAATAGGGTCTGCTGAAAAAGTTTTTCCTGGGGGTAGGGTGTGGGGTGTGGGGTGTAGGGTTTTACCGATTTTCAGGGGGTCAATTACCTAATTTTCAGGGAAAAAGTGCCTAAATTTCCCCCCCGATCACCCCAAGGTCTGGCACTTTTTGATGGGAAAAAAGTCTAAAATTCTTATCCAACAAGGTTTTTAGATTTATTCAGCACACCCTAAATAGTCTTTTGACTGGCTAATTTATCGGTTCTCTTAGGGTTTGGTGGGTAAAATGTGTTCTAAGATACAGTCTTGCCAGCGAGCGACTGGAACGAACCACAAAGACACAAAGGACACAAAGATCGATCGGTCTTATATAAGTTAAACTGATCACACCAAGAACAAGAGAGCCATTTATCGGCAGCATCCCGGGTGTATATTGTAGGAGCTAATTGCATTTTGTACTTTAAACAACATTATAATTTTTGATAGCCGTTCTGACTCTCTCATGAATAGAAGCAAATAAACTTCCTTGCCATAAATAATTAAATTTATTTTCTGTGATTAGATTGAGACAATTTAAAATTCGCTTTTCCCAGTCTTTTTGATTGTAAGTATCTTTTCCCCAAGCTTGATATAATTCTCCCTCACTAATGCCACCTAATTTATGAGATAATCGATTTCTATGATTACGCAATTCTTCAGAACCCCAAGCTTTTAGATCGACATTAATAGACAACTCAATTACTCGTTGTTGATTGCGACTGTCTAATAATATGTCAGTTTTATTTGTCCCATTAACAAACAATATGCTCAAATCAGGATACTTAGTTAAGACCGAAGATTTTAAAGATGAATAAGTATATTCAGAATTAACCATATAGTCTTTAAATTCATGTTTTAAACACTCATAAATTAAGCCTTCTACCGCTCGGAAACTATGAAGCATAGCCTCGGTTGTATTTTTTTGTTTTAGTCTAACTACTGCGGTATAAGCTTGTTCATAGGCCATCCACCAATATTGTTGATGCTGCTCTTTTTGTTGATTATTGAAACTAAAAGAAGCGGATTGAAAAAAATCTTCAAATTGTCCTTGATTCCAGCTTACTCCAGATTTAATTAGAGCATAAGTTTCTTTCCATTTTTGTTTATTTTGTTCATAGTAAGGTTTAACTAAGTTCTGAAGACCAGCATAATCATAGCGTTCTAATAATTGTAGGGCTTGTTGTCGAGTGCGATCCCAAAGATAGTTAGTCCCTAAAAAAGGCCCTGTGTAATCTGAAGAAATGCCCTTTTGATTGTCATGAGGAGTGGGAATAAATTCATAGAATTTAATATCGTTTCCATAAAGACTCAATCCCGAAATTCTCGACGCTTCTGAAGCTTGCCCCACCCCACCTTTTAAGCACAATAAAATGGGTTGATCGGGTTGAGGTTCTATATTTTCTTTCCATACTTGTTGCCACCAACGGAACATTTTCTCGAAGTTAGAAGGGTTTTCATCATTTCTACCTATATAGAGAATATTTACTACCAAATCAGAATTTAATTTATTTAGCCAATACTTAATTAATTCTCCTGAGTAAAGAGTATCTTTTTCTCTTTCTTTTACTGTTTCATTTTGATCAGTTACTACTAAATAAACTTTTTCGAGATCATTGATTTTATCTTCCAAAAGTTTACCCAGAATGACTGGTTTTACTTGATCGCCATAATATTCAATGTTTTCCCAAAGGTATTGGGATATTTCTCGAAAAGATGATTTTTCGGTCAGAGCTAAATCAGACACTACTTCTATCTGTTCTCCGAGAATATCACCTTTCATGCGATCATCGCCAATATTATACCAGTCACCAGTGGTGACTTGAAACATTAAATCTCTGGTTCCGATCGTTGCAACTAAAATTGATTTCATGAGATTATAAAGGGAATATTTGAGCAAAATTTTGAGGACTTGTATTACTTCTTAATTGTTTGATAAACTCTTGACGGGGATTCAGATTAGCACCGAATACAGTAACTATCTGGTAATCTCCTAAATCAGCAATCCACACGGGAGATGGTTTAGCTCCACCACTGACTTTACCACAGAGATTACCATCATATTCTCTTTGACCATTTTTACCGGTAATTTTCAAAGTATCACTGTGAAGAATTGCTAAAGCATGGGGTTTACCTCTTTGTTCATTTCCTGCACAGACAAAAATTTGACAATTACTATCGGCCGCATCAATCCAATTACTTTGAGAAACTTGACCAGCTATCCTTAAATTATTAGAGTTTATATTAGTGCCAGTAACTTGATTTAAAGATTTATAAAAATCTCGCAATCTTTGCTGAAATTGTTGTTTAAACCCCTGCACATTATTGGGCATTGCCCAAAAATCTTCTTCACTGTCAATATAAAATGTAGAACCACGAAACCATGGGGCGCTTTCACGACTTTTGCGAGAATAATTAGGTCTTCTCGCACCTTGACCAATACCACCCATATTAGCTAAAAACCAAGTCAAATATTTAGCTAATTTTTTGACAGCTTCTTGTTTATCTTTTGGAGTTTCGGAAGACAAAGATAAGACTAAAGTTCCCCGTTGTTCACCACAGGGATCATTTTTACCCTGAGGATTGGTTCGAGGTTCTTTTTGGGTAACTTTACCCTCAAGAATATTCACTTGTAGATAACCGTATTTTTTAGGATTAATACCGCCAAATAATTCAGATTCAATCTCTTGAACACCGTATTTTTTAGGATTAATACCTCCAATTAATTTAGCTTCAATCTCTTGAACTTTGTTAATAGGTAAAACTCCAGATGCAAAAACACGAAACCAGTATCGCATCATCGATTTAAAGGCTGTCGGACGAACTTCTGCAACGGGTGCGCTCCGCATTTGCCATTCATTGCGTCGCTCATTCCATTGGGTAAATCGTTGATAACCATGAATTAATTGACCTTCTAGCTCAAAATCCAATCGATAAAATTCCGATTCTAATCTTGGGCTTTTTCCAGATAAGATCAATTGTCCATAACCTGTATTGACTTGTGAACCTATGCCAAGCTGTAAACCTTTTTTCAGCCATTGTTTTACCTTTTCAAGTATCTTTTCATCTTGACAGTTACTCGCTAGACGTAAACGTAAACCAATTAAAAAAGTTGGTTCTTTGAGAGAGAAAAAAGGATTAGGGTTAGGAGAATATTCTATAGAATCATCTTTCCATGACCAAATATTATTAGCCATGTCCATTTCTAACCCCCCGTTCTTAGAAGGTAAAGGATAGGCATCGAAAAAGACAACTTTACCCGTTTTATTTTTTTCCTCTTTGGCGTTTATATCACCGAAATAGGGGGCGATTTCTTTTTCCGCGTCTTTCCATTCCAGATTATTTTCCGCCATGATTTCTCGGATGGCTTGGTTTCTGGCAACACCGCGCAATGTACTGGATGGAATATAGGGCATTCCGAGGGGATCAAAGGCAGGTAAAAGAATACTTTCCGGTCCGCGATGACCACCGACACGAATACGCCAAGTGGATTTGACTTGAAAAGCGATTCCGTCTTTCGCTAACAGTTGGGTACGTTGATTGAGTTGCTCAAGACGCTGAGTATAGTTAGCATTTTCTTGGGCTGTTTGCAGAATTTGGGTTTTAGTCGCATCTTTGTGTGGATAGTCGGCAGCACGCATCCAACGGAGATATTCGACAAAACTGGCTGATTGGTCGGGTTGAGGTTCGTTTTCGGGGTCTAACCACGGTGAGGGTGGAGGAGGATTGTTATTGCCGCCACCGCCGTTATTATTGCCGCCGCCACCCCTAGGAGGCTGTCTGGAGGGTTGGTTGTTATTTGTGGGTTTTATAGCTTGATTTTTTAGGGTGGGTTTTTGAGGGCGATTAGGACGTTGTAAGGGGCTATGGGACATAATAATTATAATTTCCTTTCTAGTTCAATGAATTATAAAAACTGTGGTGACAATTTACCTGAGTTAGTCCCCACTTTCCACATCGGAATAGATGGCATTAGCCCAGAAGCTAAATTCTTGGGCGATTTCCAAGCCTAAACCCGTTAGTCCTAGATACTCATCAGTGGAAAGTTTTTTTAATGTGTCTAATCCTTGTGGGTTGGCTATATTCCGGTTGTTCGAGATTTCTTCAAGACACTCAAAGTATATTTTAACAACTTCTCGCTTACCTTCTTTGTCTTTACTAATAGCAGTTTCTTCGGCTTTTAGTCGCATCATTCCCCAAGTAGAAAGATAGGTATAAAGTTCAATAGCTTGATTTTTTTGTTCTTTGCGGCGACTATCATCAGCAGTATCTGAGGACAATTTTTGCAAGGCAGTGAATACGGGATTGCTAATCGTTCTAGGGTCGAATGTCATGGTTATTTTGGCTCCAAAAGTTAAAAAATATTACCTGACCAAAGGGCATCAAGAGAGATAACAATATCGGGAAATGCAGCAGCAGATAAGGTTCCTGTACTAAATTTTTCTTGATATTGATAATCAGAATTTATCGGTTGACGGAAAACATAAATCTCTCGATTTTTGATGGCAACTACCCAATATTCTGCAATACCAGCTTGGGCATAGATGTGTTTTTTTTCGGTTAAGTCTTTACTGAGAGTTGAGTCGGAAATTTCGATTAACCAAAAAATTTCATCAGCATAGGGATGATGATCTCGATAGCGAGAACGAGGGGGAAAAACTACAGCGATATCGGGTTCAGGTTCTGAGTTTTCTAAGGTAATGGGTCCAACTTCTCTTACCCATGCTTTATCCTTGAGACGTTGACGGAGAAAGTTGGCTAATCCTTCTCCACTGTCTTTATATAAAGGGCCTTCTGGACTCATTTCGAGAATATCTCCATTCAGTAATTCTACACGCCGATCGATTAAAATTCCCGCCGCAATCATGCGATGATAATCGACCACTGACCATTTAGCTAAGGCAAGATTAGCTGTCATAAATTACCTCTACCATTGTTGCACAAAACCACGTCCTAAACTTTCCTGTCCGCCGATTTGTAGAATGTCATTATCTGCTAATAACTGTTTAAAATCAGCTTGGGATTGTTGTCTGGTTCCATTAGCTTGAGAGGTAATACCCCAAGGAAAATACATTAAGGTGTCGGGGGGAATAGCTTCTTCATAACGAAATCCTCCATCGACGGATTTATGCTCATCTAATTTAATTTTAACTTGTCTCCATAAACTCATTTGAATTAGAGTCGTGCAATGCTGATCGGGTAATACTAAGACTTTATTAATGCCACTGCTGACAGAGTTTTTGGGAATAAAACTTGGCCAATTTGACCAGTCTTTTAGATCATCGACCTTGAGAATGGCATCCTTGAGATAAACGTTGGTGTTGGCCTTTTTAAAACTACAGCTATATTCGGGGGGAATTGTCAGACTAGGATTAGTTAATCTTGTCCAACGACGAAGAAGTAAAGGAGAAGTGATCCAGACGACACCGTGACTAAGGGAAGGGACGGGCAACCAGAGAATCGAACCATCTCCTATCCAGATGTCTCCCTGTTCCAAGTTTTCTGCACCTTTATCGATTTCATTACCGAATAACTTAAATTTTAGGTTTTCTTCGGTAGCTAAAGAACGGATTTTCCCGCGAATTGTACTGGAGGGAATATAGGGTAAAGTGGTATGGGATTCACGAGCAATACCCACTAGATTCCCCTCTTGAGTGGTTCCTCCGGTATGTAGGGGAGAAAGTAGATAAAAGTGGATTAAGTTCATGATTAATTATTCTCCTTTATAGTTGATCCAAAGTAATTCTGAGTAGCCTAATTTGCGCCAGCGTTGGTGATATTCGGGACTATCGGGCTGCTCTTGAAATAGGCGATCGGGTTGATTTAAATAGTATTGACTACCGGCGGGGGCCGCGAAGACTTGGGGGGCGGGAATGCTAGTATTTTCTTTTGATTGAATGCGGCAACTGATCGGAATAGCTCGATCGGTTGCGACACTGACTAGATTGCCCGGTTTCTGATTACTATTAACAGTATGGGCGAGTTTCCATTCCCAGGGCCAAGAGCGACAAATGGCTTGATTATTATCGTGACGGCGTTCAAAAATACCGGGGGTAACGAGATAAGCGATCGCTTTATTTATTTGTTTAAAGTTCTCCTCGGATTTTTGTTTTAACTCTTGCCATTGTTGACCTAAATTATCGCATTTTTCCAGTATAACTCGGTGTCCTTCTCCTCCTAACCGCAAAGTTGTGGGAGTGGGAATATTAACATCGATTCCGATCGCTATACTCCAACCGGGTAGCATTCGGATCGCTTTTTCCACAAAGTATCCATCGGCATCTTCTACCTGTTTACTTCCCGGTTTCATGGCATTATGGGAACGAATTTCTTCTTGCCAGGGTTTATCTTCTCCTTTGTGTTTTACTAACCATTGGCAAGGGTCGATCGCTCCTGTGTTTAAATAATCGAGAATAACTTTAAAAGGTAGATACTGACGATATTTACCTTCTTTCTCTTCTTCCGCTTCATTTTCTCGATTTTGGCAATTTTTGTTAGGTTTAGCCTTAGCTAAAGGGGCAGGTTTCAATCGATCCCAAAATATATGCTTTTCTGAAATCGTTAAATTATCACTCCAAGAAATAGGAATTAATGGGTCAGAATTGGCGAATCCTAAAGGACGGGGTAGATATAAAGTATCTCCAGCAAAAGATAGGAATGGACCGGTGATTTTAAAATAACTATTTTTAGAGCGATCTAGTAAAGCACTTAAAGCACCGGCGATCGTGTGACCGTTGGGGGGAAATGTACTTCCGGCCCAGGCTCTTTCTCCTGGACTAAAGGGTTTGGCATCGCGTAGGAGAAGAACATCTAGGGGAGTGATTGTGTACCAATACATTAAATGGAACCTCCGATCTTAATCTCTCTTTTTCGAGTCATAAAAGCCGCTAGTTTCATCCAGCTACGCACGGCTTCGTTAAGATCATTAGGATCATTTTCCGTGGTTAACCAAAGATGTTTGAGAAAGTTGCTTAGGTCTTTTTGAAAAGCTTCTCTGTTCTCTGTTGTTAGATTTTCCCGACGGCTAGAGAACGCCTTGACCCAAACCTCGATCGCTTCTATCATTGGTATAGGATGCTGTTGCCAAAGGCCGGCCACTGCCTCGAATAAACTGGCATCGGAATTACCGGCGAGAAGTTGTTGCCATTGATAAAAAACATCAAACTTAGCTGTAGATTTTAGGATGTTTCCGTTGCCGTAGAGAACGCGCACTTGTACAGCGTCTTTTTTGACTTTTTTGCCGTCAAAGTCTTTATAGGCGTGTTCCTTGGCTTTTTTCTCAGCCTCCCAGAGATTTTCTAGGGCGATAGCAAGGGGTACGGAATGATGAGCGATGACAATACCGAAACTGATAGTCGCTCGCTTTCCCATGGTAAATAGGGGACGTTTGGAGAGATTTTCGGGAGGTTTTTCGCCTTCCCATTGCCAATAGTCACCGGCGTTATCAAATTCCCCATGGGGGTCTTTTTTTCCCTTAAAACATTGCCGGATATCCCATAACCATTTATCCCATTCCCAGAGATTAGTATAGGCGAGAACATCATCACCGCCACCATAGATTAAGCGTCCCGCATAACGTTGTTCGGTGAGGTAGGGAACGAGTTGATTAGAGAAGTCTAAAAGGGCGCGACTGAGGGCGCTATGGGTAGATGGTCCCATGCGTTTATTGAGGGTGACAAAATCGCCAAAAGCTTTTTGTACTTCTTTTTCTAGGGTATCGGTTTCGGTCGGGGGATGATCGGCGTATTGATGAAGTGACTTAGCGATATATTCTCGATAGGGTTTCATTTCTTGGCCTTTTAACCATTCCCCCATTCCGTCACCGTCTCCTCTGGCGATAACATACCAATCAGCCGGGTTATTGTGGGGATAGTTTTGGTCAATTAATTGGCTTAATTGATGGCGATAATTAGCCATTTCTTCATCGGTAATCTCTAGTTCTTCTACTAACCATCCCGCATTGAGAAATCGAGGGTGATAACGTTTATATTCTGGTTCGATGTGATCGTCAATGTAGGGGATTCCCCAGGGTTGGGTAAGTGCCGGGGGAATCTTTTTCCCGTCTTCTCTTAACCTACGCGAGATGGTGCGACAAACTCGATGAAAATGGTCGAGATCACCGCCTGTTTTGAGATAACCGGCGACTCCCACGGTTAAATCGGGATAAGCGGCATCTAGACGCTTTTGGTCGCTATTTTTTAAGAGTTTTGGCAGGATTAGGTGTAATCCGCGTTTAACGGTTTCCGTGGCGTTGAGTTGTTCGATCCCATCGAATAATCCGGCATTTCGTTGCCAATATTCTTTGCTTGCTTTTTCGCTAATCCAATCGTTGTTACTATCGGGATGGACGACGGGGCCAAGTCCAGAAATGGTGGAACGGGGGCCGAAAGCGGTGGGAATCTGCCAATCGCGGGCATTTTTGACAGCAGCAAGGGCCGAACGGTTTTGATCGAAAGCACTACTCCACCAAGAACCAACATTAGAACTAAAGGGATGTTTTTTCCATTTCTCAAGGCGTAGTTTTCCAGCTTTTTGCAGAAATTCCTGCTCTTTTGTTAAGAATAAAGCCTTGTCGCCACTTAGATTATAAAGTTCGTTTTGTTTGTCTCGCCAGCTTTGCGCTTTTTCTGGGTCTTCGGCTTGATTTTCGGCACTATTTTCGTTTTCTTGGTAAATTTCGCTACTGGTGAGGAGTTGGTCTTCTCTACCGATGGGGACCCCCACATAATAGGTTTGCCATTGGGCATTTAACCAACTGTCCCAGGTATGACTATTTTCTTTTAATTTGGGCATCCAGTGACGTTCTCCCAATTCCTCGAAAACTTGCCGACTAATTTCTTTCCATTCTTTTAATAAACTAGATTTAGCGGTTTGCATGGCCGCTGCCACCTTATCTTTGGGCAAGACGAGGATAATAATGTTGGGAAATCCGGCGGTTAGTAATTGTCGATCGCTCGGTGGGTCGATCCAGGGTTTAAAATCGGGATATTTCTCTAGTAACCATCGATCGATTAAGGGTTGTGCGTAGAGAGAGGGATAGATCAAACTATCGGGACCGTATTGTTGGGCCAGTTGCCAGCAGACTTGAGCAGATAGATAGTGCAGAATCCAAGAACCTGCCCAAAAATCGCGCATTTTGCGGCTGGCTTTGATTAGTTCTTGCACAGGGGAAAAGGTGAAACTAACGAGATAAGCGTGGGATAATTGTTTTCCTGTCGGCCATTTATTGACCACATCCTCGGAGGTGAGATCATATCCCGCTAGGGACCCGGCGATGGCTGCCGTTAAACTGGCATGACTCCAGATCGATCCGTCCGGTATTCTGGTTTCGGCGGGCATTAAAAGCAGATTTTCGTCATCGAGTAATTTCGTCGCCGCTTGGGGAAGACAGCGCCATAACCACCAAAATAGTTCTTTAGCTTCGTTTTCTGAGATTCCTGTGCGTAATCTGGCGGGAATTTGGTTAAATAGTTGGTTTTCCTGTTCTTTTAAGTAATCTGTGCGGTTAGAAGCGATTTTCTTATGGGTTGTGTCGGCTAATTTGAGATCTAAGGGTTCTCCGGAGAGGAGGTGACGCAATTCTAGACCTGTTTCTCGATCGTAGTTAACGAATTGGGTTAAACTACCGATCGCCGATCGATCGCTGGCTGAGGTGATATAGTCAGCTAGTTTGATTTGTTTGAGAATTTTTTTAGTCGATTCTTCGGGGTTATGTTTTCCCCACAACTTCATTACTTCTAAATCTCTCCAGAAACTATTATCACCGCGTCCTGAGTTGCTATGTAGGGCCTTGAAGACGGGATCGTGTAGTAATCCCCAGATTTTCGCTTGCCAGTATCCTAGAGCCATAAACGCCTCAACTCCTTGCTGACCGATGTTCTCAGTATATCAATATGCCTTAGGAACCTCTAGAGATAACACGATATTTTGAAGATTTTTTCTAAAAAGCTTCAAAAGCTTATCCCGTCTAAGTTTCTGGTGGTATGAATTTTTTACTATGATTATCGTCTGTTGGGGGAGAATATCGATCGACCAACATTTGCGCCGATCGCCGGTGTTTTTCCGCCATTTCTGGGGGAGAGAGAATCTGGGCCTGTTCGAGATAGCGCTGTACCCACCAGAGAAATTCTTCCAGGGAACGGGACGGGAGAGCGATGTGGTAATCGATCGAGTTAAGGATTTTCGTCTGCGGGTCGATCTGGGGATTTGTCAACTGCTGCCGGGGGTGACGTGCTTCTCCCTCCCGGATAAAGTAACTCACAGGATGAAAAAAGCGAACTTTAACGGTAATTAGGGTTAATTGTGCCGCTAATTCCAATTTTTGCGCTGCTAAATCCCCCAAATTCAAGCCCCAGCCATTTTTAATCAGTTTGTGGGCATTATTGAGGCTGTGGCGCTGTTCTTCGAGGGAGCGAGAGGGTTCTGGGAGGATTCGACAATGACCGGCGAAACGATTGAGGCGGCCGATGGCCAGACAGCCATCGGGATAGGTTTCGTAGAGGAGATACCAACCAATGTCACGGTAAATTAACTGGAGGGGATAGATCGGGAAAAGCCCGGTAAATTTCTTTTGATAGGGATCGATCGGTCGGGCGATCTCGATTACCTCTCCCCGGACAATGGCCTGTTCTAGGGTGTCGATTTTCTCGTATAAAGTTTGGCGATATTTTCCCCGTTCCATCATCTCTTCGGGATCGGTATAGTTGATCGGTCGATCGAGTTGTTCCCAGACGGGATAGAGAAAGTCAGCCCGGGAGCCGAGTGTAAACCCTTGAAGACGGCGATCGAGTTGGTGATAGACCTGACGGATTCTCGGATCACCCTGATAGAGGGCCCGGGAGCGGAGTGCATCAAAGGCGATTTTAAGTTCGTCGGGACTCATAACGCCGGTGCCGAGATAATACCCCCAGCGATAGATGTGGCGATCGAGAATTTTGTAATCCCGTAGGGTCGTTATGTCTTTTCTCAGGGTGGCAATGGAGGGATATTCCGCGGGCCAACCGAGGGCGAGGGTGGCGGCGAGTTCTCTCACCCGTTCCTGTACTTCTGTTAATGCGTTGTGATCTTTCCCCGAATGGTAATTTTCCGAGGGATCGAGGGTTTGATAACCGACTCCGGGGTGTCGGACGAGGGTGGCGATCAGGAGCATAAGTCGCTGGAACTCGCGACTATCTCGTTCACGCAGTGTTCTTTCCCTAGGGGATTTGGGGTGCTGAGTCATACAGATGCAATCGGTTCAGTCAAGGGGAAAGCCAATATAAATTTACTTCACTCCGAGGGCTAGAAAATCCGATCAGGACTGGAAAAATCAGCCGCTCGATCGAGGGGTTAAATTATTGGCTTTTTAGGGTATCATCGACTAGCGACGGATAGGGGTGGGAGCAGATAACCTCGGTTTCCGGTAAAATCCCTCGATCTACCACAGGATAAGGGTTTTGTGGTTTATGGGGTTGACGGTGCGACCGTATCTAGCTATAATTAACTTATCCGTCGCAACTGGCTTCCGAACCCCAATCCTGTTCGGACGTTTGCCTACCGGCTCTCTCTACTCGCTAGAGAAATTAATTGAATGGAAACAAGAGACATAATTAAGATCATCGTAGTATTTATTAGCTCTCTACTCGCTAGAGAAATTAATTGAATGGAAACCTCGACCATCTTATTAGTGCTAAAGCCTTGTAGTTTAGTGCTACCTTGTCTCTCTACTCGCTAGAGAAATTAATTGAATGGAAACTCTCTATTTACTAAGCCAGCTACACAAGCATTTATTTCGTCTCTCTACTCGCTAGAGAAATTAATTGAATGGAAACAAGTAAATCCCCTCAAATTGAGAGCAAATCAGCTTAATCTCTCTACTCGCTAGAGAAATTAATTGAATGGAAACATTAAGCCGTGCATCCTTTCGGCTCTCTAAATAAAATCTCTCTACTCGCTAGAGAAATTAATTGAATGGAAACGCTTTTTGAGTTTTAAATTTCCCTACAATTTTATCGTCTCTCTACTCGCTAGAGAAATTAATTGAATGGAAACCCTTTCTTAAGTAGTTTACCAACTTGCTGAGGAGTGATAGATCTCTCTACTCGCTAGAGAAATTAATTGAATGGAAACAAAGGAATAAAATTAGCCACAAATACAATCATAAGCTCTCTACTCGCTAGAGAAATTAATTGAATGGAAACTAATTCCAGTTCGATCGCCTTGGTTACTTGCTTATCTAAACTCTCTACTCGCTAGAGAAATTAATTGAATGGAAACGTTCTTCTACCCGCAATAATAGCGCTTCAATTTCCAACTCTCTACTCGCTAGAGAAATTAATTGAATGGAAACCCGAATTGCAACACTCATCGTAAACTGTGCGTGGCACTCCAACTCTCTACTCGCTAGAGAAATTAATTGAATGGAAACTTAAAAACAGCGATTTCTTCTTTGATGCTTTGTTCCGCTCTCTACTCGCTAGAGAAATTAATTGAATGGAAACAATTCAAAATCAGGAAAAGCAAAGATTATTTTAGGACTCTCTACTCGCTAGAGAAATTAATTGAATGGAAACGACATAATAGGGACGGGGTTAGATTTGACGGATACCTCTCTACTCGCTAGAGAAATTAATTGAATGGAAACAAAGTATCGAAAAACCACTCGCTACCAGTCTGTTTGGTTTTTCGGCTCTTCGGGAATTGTTATGCAAATAATTAACTTAAAATAAAATTCGATGAGAGCAACTACGCTCAAAAGTAGCTGAAATTCATACAGGAAAGGACTTAAGGCACAAATAGG
>NZ_SFBO01000035.1:0-13790 GCF_007095705.1 Microcystis sp. Msp_OC_L_20101000_S702 | reverse complement strand
ACGTTCTTAAAAATCACGGTTATAATTTAGAGCATAACTTTGGTCATGGTCAGAATCATTTGTGCGAGTTCTTATTGTCTTTGAATTTACTAGCTTTTTTATTTCATACCGTTTTGGATTTAGTTAATTACACCTATCAAAAGATTCGTGAGCTATTAGTAACTCGGACTTCTTTCTTTAATGATATTCGTACCCTATTAAAATTTATTTGGTTTAAGAATTGGTCGGAGTTTTTCTCATTTATTCTCACCGAATATGTCCCATTTAAAAAAGTAAATTCTAGTTGAGAATGTCACATCTCTTGAAGGAGAAAAAGAAAGTTGTTTATAAAAAAAACTAAAAATTTTGTGAGAATTTCATCTGAATTTATGAGTTGAAATCGATTTTTCATGGACAGAGTTCTTAAAACCTGTCTATCTCCAGCGTTGGATGATAATTATCTGTCAAAAAATAATGCTTCTACACAAGTTCTCTATTTAAATAAGAGAATTTTATCTGATTTTTTTCAAAATGAGAATTGCTGGGCACAATATGAAGCGGTAATGGGACCCAATCCCTCTCGGTTTAAAAATAATCCGCAAAATCCGGTAGAAAATGTTAGTTGGAATGACGCTCAAGCCTTTTGTCAGAAATTGAGTCAAATAACCGGGAAAACCTATCGCCTACCCACAGAAGCGGAATGGGAATATGCTTGTCGTGCGGGGACCACTACTCGCTATTATTTCGGTGATGATGCTAATCAGTTAGGAGATTACGCTTGGTATAGCGGAAATTCTCAGAAGACAACTCATCCTGTGGGTCAGAAAAAGCCCAATGCTTGGGGACTCTATGACATGAGTGGCAATGTTTGGGAGTGGTGCGAAGACAATTGGCATAGTAGCTATGAGAATGCGCCAAAGGATGGCAGGGCTTGGCTAAAAAATGGTAATGATAATCGTTCTTTATTGCGGGGCGGTTCTTGGTACAGCGATCCGAATCTCTGCCGTTCCGCTTACCGCTGCGGCTACGACCGCCGCGACTTCAACTTCTACGACGGTTTTCGGGTGGTGTGCGGTGCTGGGAGGACTCTGTAATCCTTTTCCCCTTTTTTTCCCTTTTTACCCTTTTTCTCTTTTTCCCGCCTAGCGGCGGGTCGATTTTTTTTTGAGAAAATTGAGGTAGCATGAGTAGAAAACGGGTTTCTCGGAGAAACCCGTTTTCTGTGGGTTACTCAAGGGATTTAGGATAATCTGTAGTGGATTGTTTCAGCTAATTTGGTGTATTAGAAAAATTCCAGAAATTCTATAATCTAAGACTTTAAGCCGAAATCTATTGCCCTATTTTAGCTGAAACAGTCCAGTAGGTTGAGTTAAGGTTCGTAGTTGCGCTTTAGCGCTTCATGTTGTCCGCACTACAGTAACGGCAAATTTGGCTTCAGCGTCCAGAAAGAAATCTATGAGAGTCTCCGTGACACGAGAGAATATAATAGTGAAGTGTGGAAAAAGTTCGGCGATCACATCGGCTGGAAAAAAGGAGAAAATTGCTTGTCTTACTCTGACCTAATCTTTAACAAGAATGCTCCCAAAGCTCATTTCCTTATTTGTATTTTTCACATTTTTTCAAAAAAATGGTAGATAAACAACTGAAAACTGTTATCTGGATTGGAGCATCAAAAAAGGATCTATTAGAATTTCCTGAAGAGGTTATTGATGAAGTTGGCTATATTCTTTATCGTGTTCAGAACAATCAGAATCATCCTAACATCAAAGCCTTAAAGGGCTTTAATGGTGTTTTTGAAATAGTCAGCGATTATCAAACCGATACCTATAGAACAGTTTATGCCATCAAACTAAGCAATGCTATTTTTATTCTCCATGCCTTTCAGAAAAAATCAAAATCGGGGATTAAAACACCAAAACAAAATGTTAACATAATCAAAGAACGCCTAAAAAAAGCACAGGAGATCGCAAAAGAGCAATAATAAATAACAAAAAGGAGATAAATGATTATGACAGAATATACTATTAGTTCGGGAAACATTTTTGAAGACTTAGGCTTTGCTAATGCAGAAGAAAAACTCGCTAAAGTCAAGCTGGCTTCAGTGATTTACGATCTGATTACTGAACAAGAATTAAGCGAGCAGGAGGTCAGTCAAATTTTGGGGATTGACGAGGCGAAAATTTCTAACTTAAAAAATGGCAGATTGCAAAAATTTTCTCTTGAGCAGATGTTTGACTTTCTAGTAGCATTAGGTCAGAAGATAGAAATCTTAGTAACTCCCCAAGCCTTAGCAAACTCTAGTTTAAGTATCCAGGTCATGTATCGAAATCAATCCTAATCTAACCGCGATCGCCGATCTCGTAAGGTGCGTTAATGTTAATGTAACGCACCTCAACTAACCTATTTTAGCTAATCCTTGTAGTAAAAAGAAACAGGACACTGGACTTAACCCTTAACCTTACAAAAGTCATCATGAATATTCAACTTAGTAACCCCGTTGATCGTTCCCTATCGCCTCTAGAAACCGCAGCTTTGGCTGGTACGGGAGCCTTGCATCTCTGCATTCCTGCACATATTCAAATTCAGTTAAAATTAACTGAAATCGATCGCAAAGAGGTAATTTTAGCTGATGGTTCCCGTCAACTGGTTCCCTACGTTGGGCCGATCGAAACTCGTTTCAAAAACCGCGTCGGTTTCGTCGGTGCTTTGGTGATGGGGGATCAAGTATTGCTTGGTGCTATCCCAATGGAAGATTTAGACTTAATCGTTATTCCCGCAACCCGGACTATTGATCTTAACCCCAATAGTCCTAATGTAGCCACCTCGACGGCTAAATAGATAGGCCCCAGAAATTATATTAATTTATCAAAGTTCCGAGAATAATTTACTGTTGATTGATAGCGATCGAGATTGGGAAACCATTATTAAAATGCGATCGCTTTGAACTTTTCCTATTCCCTTTGAGTTGCTTGTCTAACCTGTTCGATCTCTAATTCTAAAGCTTGTGCTATCTGTTCAAAGTTTCATCCTAATGCCAATAAACGAAGAATAGAGGCTAATTTTGCCGCTAAGAGGATAAATAACTACACCCTACACCCCACACCCCACTTCCCTCAATTGGCAGTTTACTGAATTGGTCCGTCGATACTGCCGGTAAAAAATTGCTTGAGTACGGGGATTTCGGAGTGATAAGCCTCTTGAGTCGGTCCAACCCATTGAAATTGACCTTTATAGAGAAAAACGATGCGATCGGTGGTATTTTCGATGGTGCTGTGGACGTGGGTGACAATAAGATGGGCCCCACAGGCTTTTTTTACCTTGAGAAGTTCCATAATTACCGTCTGGATGCGGGTAGAAGCAACTGGATCCAGTCCGGCAGTGGGTTCATCGTAAAGGAGAATGTTCGCTCGATCGGCGGCGATCGAGGGATCGCTGATAATTGCTCTGGCTAAACTGACGCGTTTTCGCATCCCTCCGGATATTTCAGAGGGATAGAGGTCGTAGGAACCAGACATACCGACTAAATTCAGTTTTTCTTCCACTAAATCGCGAATTTCGGCTCGTTTTAGCTTTGAGTTGCGATAGAGAGCAAAACCGACATTTTCCCCAACAGTGAGGGAGTCAAAAAGGGCCGATTGTTGGAAAACTAGACCGACACCGAGGGGATCTTCCCCCTGTTCTACGGTTCTCTGGCGTTTTGTGCCGTATATGTACACTTCTCCCCGATCGGGGGCCAGTAATCCGGCGACTAACCGCAAAATCGTCGATTTTCCCGTCCCCGATGGACCGATCACGCCGATCGCTTCCCCTTCGTACACCTTGAGATCGACGTTATTTAAGATTACTTTCTTGCCGAAAGCTTTAGTCACTCCCCTTAATTCGACGATCGGTTCGCGCATCACCATCTAGAATATCTTTACAAAAATGTCCTTTTATTGTAGAGCAACGACCCGATCTTTCTTTTTTTTCTTTTCTGGTTTTATGGTTCGCGATTCTATCTGCATTTCGGGAATCTCTCGCAATTCTTCCGCATCTAAGCGATATTGTTCGCAGACAAGACTGAGACGAATACCAGAACAGCTAACGGGATTAACTGAATGGGTGAGATCTCCTTGAAAGAGGATCAGGGTGTTAGCACAAGGACGAATCTGGGCCACGGAACGATTACGGTTTGCTAGTACCAGTTCCCCCCCTTGAATATCCCTAGGAACCTGCACATAAAGGACGCTAACTAGGAGCGGGGGATCGATCGTTTTACAATAGGAGCGCAGGGAGCGATCGATATGGGGATCGACTCGTGAACCGGTTTGTAGGAGTAAGGGGTTAAGATAAAAAGCGTTGCAGTCAGCTTGTAAACTGCGATCAAGATAGGGTTTAAAATAGGGAAAAATTCGTTCGACTTCGCTGATTTGTGTGCGTCGAAAAGCGATGGAAAAACCTTTGGTTTTAACGAAATCTCGATTTAAATTGTTAACTGTGAAGTGGGGACAAGCGAGAATCTGTCCTTGTAGTTCGCTCAGATAACTGGGAGTGAAAGCGTCGGGATATTGGGAATAGTAAGGCACGGATA
The DNA here is from genome assembly GCF_007095705.1 of Microcystis sp. Msp_OC_L_20101000_S702. Taxonomy (NCBI): domain Bacteria; kingdom Bacillati; phylum Cyanobacteriota; class Cyanophyceae; order Chroococcales; family Microcystaceae; genus Microcystis; species Microcystis sp. Msp_OC_L_20101000_S702. The sequence goes on along the minus strand of NZ_SFBO01000035.1, from coordinate 9,241 downwards.
GAATCGCAACGAGATGGCAATCTTTAGGATAGCTTGTTTTTAGGGGAGATGGGGATAATTTCGATAGCAGCTATTCAATTAGCTTTTTTTTCTCAAAGTCCAATAATTTGCTCAAGGAAATTTTTAATAAGCTTGATGCTCTCTAATTCTAGGGTTTGCTTATCTAGCCATCGATTATCTTGTAGGGAAACTTGTAGGGTTTTACCTGGTCTTAATATACTACTAATACTGGATATAATTGCTTTCTTTTCACCTGCTGGTTTCTCAATATCTTTGAGATCATTTTTAGTTAACTGATTCCTGTCAATACTTCCTATGTAGGTTTGAGAAAGATTGAGTAAATCAGGATAATTTATCCTAGCACATTCGAGAAGAATATCTTCTAAAGTTCGTTGTTCACGATTGTTAGGAGCAATGAAAATCCCACAGCGAGGAGAATAACGGGTAACTTCGCCAAGTAGGGGAGGCATTCGTAAGTTTGACAAATCAAGAGATGATAAGCAAGCAATTAGTTTATTGAACCTTTCTTGAGGTGTTTCACTGTAATCAGCATCGGCAAAAATTCCCACACTAAAAAGCTGTGAAGGTTGAATGAACCTGAGACTTTCTTCGATGGTTTGCGCTATGCGTGTAATGCCGATAGAACTATGTAAAGCGATTGATAATTGCTCATTTTGAACAAAAGATGGTACTGGTACTCGTTTGGTTAAATCATCGTCTAGTGGATAAGCTTTCGGGATAAGTGTTTCCCAAAATTTATCCAATGAAGATAAATGAATAACTCGCTTTAAGCCATAAAATTTAAGTAAACCAATTAGGAATTCGACATCCTGGGGACCTTCGACAACAATATAGCAGTATCTCACCATCTTTATCTCACATCTAACCCGCGTTCCCAACGCAATCTATGCAATAAATCGCCCGAAAATCTTTGAGGTTTTTCCCTTGGAGAATTTAACCGAAAAGCTACCACGTTTTCTATGGACTTTTCTGACTGTAGCATGGCATCAACTGCTTCTAAACTATGGGTAGTTACAAAAAGTTGAATTCTTCTTTGATTACAGGTATTAATTAACCAAGAAAATACACGACTTAAGGCAGAAATATGAATAGATGTCTCGATTTCATCAATTAGAAGTACCCCATCGGTAATTGTCAACAAACTAAGCACCATAACTAAGGTTCTTTTAAATCCGTCACCAAACACATAGAGAGGAGAAAAACCAAGCTGTTTATGTTCTATATAAAGAGTTGGTTTATTGTTGGGTGAAAGTATTTGTATGTCGGTAATTTCCTCGTCAAATAACCGAATTAAATCTAGGATGTCATCTTTGTTATTTTCTTCCTTTAGGATGATTTTGGATAGTCTATCTAGAATTGGTTCCGAGGACAAATAAGCAGGAAATATGGTGGCATTTTCCACCAGTATTTTTTGTCGTTTCCTTTGAATAAAACGCTCTTTTTCCCAAAACTGAAATACTTGTTCCTTATCTGTCCCAAACAGACTGCCTTGCTCTAAAATATGGGCGGTAACACTTAATTCTAACCCATTGATAACCAGATCGGTTTCCGAATTGGTGGAATCATCATTGAACTTTTCTGGGTTGTCTTTTTCGTTGCTCGCACCGTAAATATCGGTGAGATTAGCTGCTAGATTTTTAATCGGTGAATTTCCAGTACACTTGATCGAAATTTGTCCTTGATAGGATGCGTTACTAGCAAGATTATTCTGACGAAAGAAAACCCATTTAATTGCTTCCAAATCCGGTCGCATTAAAGATATTCTGCCTAAGTATAATCGACGTTGGGCCACTTCTAGCCACTGAAAGGGATCGAGGGGATTACAAACAATTGAAACAGCTTCGAGAATGCTAGTTTTGCCAGAATTATTATTACCGACAAAAATGTTCACCTGTCCTAGAGAAGACAGTTCTATTTGTTCAAAACCACGATAACCACTGATTTGTAAACTGTCAAAAAGCCGAGTCATTTTTACTGGCTCCTACAATATTGCCGATAATAACTGAAATAGCTAGGATCAAAGATAAAATTTGCAATTTTTACGATAAAACCCTCGTATTATAACTCATTTGTGGCTCTTTTTTTGAGTAGCAATCATTTTCCTGTCAACCCGGTCGCGGTGACAACCCACCGTTTACAATAGTTAAGAACCAACGGCAAGCAAGAATTAACGATGCGGATTTCGATCAACTGGTTACGAGAATTAGTCAAAATTGTCCAATCTCCCCAAGAATTAGCCGAATTATTGACAATTGCGGGAATAGAAGTGGAAGAGATCGAGGATCGCCGAGAATGGGCAAAGGGTGTGGTTATTGGTAAAATTATCGATCGTCAACCCCATCCCAACGCAGATAAACTAAGTGTCTGTCAGGTGGATATCGGCCAGGAAAATCTTAGTACAATTGTCTGTGGTGCGCCCAATGCTAGGGCTGATATTCTAGTTCCTGTGGCTACTTTGGGAACTCATTTACCAAAAATCAATTTAACGATTAAACCGGCTAAATTGCGCGGGGTAAAATCGGAAGGGATGATCTGTTCCCTCGCAGAATTAGGATTAACTAAAGATTCTGAAGGAATCCACATTTTTAGCCAGGAAAATCTCCCTTTAGGTACAGATGTTCGTCCCCTTTTAGGACTCGATGAGGTGATTTTAGATATTTCTCCCACCGCTAACCGCGCCGATGCTTTGAGTATGATCGGAGTCGCGCGGGAAGTGGCGGCTTTGACAGGAGGAGAATTAAGCCTACCAAAAGTCAAATTACGAGAATTTTCCCATAAAAAAGATTTATCTCTGGAAATATCAGAAAATAAAGCCTGTCCTGCCTATATTGGTACGGTGATCGAGGGGGTAAAAATTGGCCCGTCTCCGCTATGGTTGCAACAGCGTTTACAGGCTGCCGGACTGCGATCGATCAATAATGTGGTCGATATTACTAATTATGTCCTCTTGGAGTGGGGACAACCCTTACACGCTTTCGATTGCGATCGTTTACAGAGTTTTGCCGGAGGTAAATCCGTTACTATTGGGGTCCGTTTTGCCGAGGAAGGGGAAAAAATCATTACCCTTGATGGCCAGGAAAGAAGCTTAAAAGAGCTTAATTTGTTAATTACTGCCAATAATAAGCCGGTAGCTTTAGCGGGGGTGATGGGAGGTCAAGAGACGGAAGTTAACGAGAAAACCGTTAATCTTGTGCTAGAGTCGGCTTTATTCGATCCGATCGCCATCCGTCGTTCCTCAAAAGCGCAGGGTTTACGCAGCGAATCTTCCGGACGCTATGAACGCGGTGTTAATCCCGCCGCTTTGGAATATGCTTGTCAAAGGGCGATCGATTTGATTCTAGAGTTAGCTGGGGGAACTGTCAGCAGCCAGGTTAAAGCTGATTATCGTGCCGATCAGTCCAGTGGTTCGATCGAATTGCGTTTAGAACGTTTGCAGCAGCTACTGGGTCAAGTTACCCTAGATAATGGTGCGATCGGTGAAATTCTCGCCGAAGATGTGGAACGGATTTTAGGCAATTTAGGCTGTGAATTGCAGTTAACCTCGAAAAATCCTGTTCTGTGGACTGTGACAGTGCCAGACTACCGTTATCGGGATTTAGAACGGGAAATTGACTTAATTGAAGAAGTGGCGCGACTGTACGGATATGATCGCTTTGTCGATACTTTGCCAGCAAAAACCGCAGCCGGAGGATTATCCTTTGAGGAAACTATACAGCGTCGGCTGCGGGAAGCTTTTCGCGCAGTGGGTTTGACGGAATTAGTCCAGTATTCCCTCGTTAAACCGGAATTAGCGGAAGTTGTCCTCGCTAATCCCCTTTTTGTCGAGTATTCTGCTTTGCGGACTAATCTCCTAGACGGTTTAATCGAAGCGTTTGAGTATAATCAGTCTCAGGGTAACGGTTCCTTAAATGGCTTCGAGATCGGGCGAGTTTTCCGCTTAGAATCGGATAATATCAACGAATACGATGCAATTGCCGGTATTTTCGGCGGTGATTTCTTCCCAGCCGGACGTTGGCTGCGATCGGGTAAAGAGGTGGCCATGACTTGGTACGAAGCAAAAGGGATTTTAGAAGCAGTATTTGATCGCCTTTCGCTGACAGTAAGCTACGAAAAAGATGCCGAAGATGCGCGTTTTCATCCCGGACGAACAGCATCTTTATGGATTGGCAAACAACGCCTAGGTATATTCGGTCAACTACACCCGCAATTGCGTCAGCAAAAGGGATTAATTGAGGCAGTTTATGCCTTTGAAATCCAGTTCCCGATCCTGTTAGCAACTCTTAGCGATAGTGCCAAAATTACCCCGCGTTTACAGGTCTATTCTACCTATCCGGGGGCGGCGCGAGATATCGCCTTCTTTGTTTCCACAGATATACCCGTAGATAGATTGACAAAAACTATCAAAAATGCTGGGGGAACTCTTTTAGAAAAAGTCGAATTATTCGATCGCTATCAGGGGCAGAATGTGCCAGAAAATCATTGTAGTTTGGCCTTTAGTTTAGTCTATCGTGCCGGCGATCGAACTTTAACCGATGAAGATGTGGAACCCTTAATGACAAAAGTGCGAGAAGCTTTAGTTAAACAGTTCCAAGTTTCTTTAAGAAGTTAAATTCAGCGATCAATTATCAGTTATCAGACATCGACCTTATATTATCTCAAGAATAATCTCACACATCGCTATCAATATCGCCTCTAATGATTACCAATCAGTTTGAGAGTTGCTCAAAGTAGGTTCACTGTTCATATTTTGTCGCTCCGCCACCTTTGAATTGTTAGATAGTAGTGAGGCGATTGCCATATTTTAGTACATCAGATATGATATAAACACATCATGGCTGATCAAAGCAAACCTTTAGCTTGGCTGCATGGTGAGATCAAGACCCCACCTTTCAGTTTAGAAGCACGGATCGAAGCAGGTGTCTTACTCAGGCAACTACAGGAAGGCGAACCCCTTGGTTTGCCACATTCGCGTCCTATGCCAAGTGTAGGCTATCATTGTCATGAGCTACGCATTAGAGACGTCGATAAAAATTGGAGGATTATTTATCGAATTGATGAAGATGCAATCTTGATTATTGAGGTGTTTAATAAGACAACAAGAGCAACACCCAAAAGTGTAATTGAGGTTTGTAAGAAACGCTTGAGTAAATACGATACTGATCAGCAGGAATAAGAGGATGGAAGAGACTAAAAAAGGGCTTTTGGAATCAAAAGGCTGGAAAATCGGAACCGTTTCCGACTTTTTAGAGTTAACGCCCGAAGAGATTATCCTTGTTGAAATCAAACTAGCTCTTAGCAAAAGTTTGAAAAGTCAGCGGCAGAAGATAATGACTCAAAGTGAACTGGCCAATAAAATCGGCTCTAGTCAACCTCGGATTGCCAAAGCTGAAAATGGCGATCCGTCGGTTTCACTGGAATTGCTTATCCCCTCGCTGTTGGCAACAGGTGCCACTCCTCAAGACATCGGACAAATCATTGCCAGTGTCAAAGGCGTTGCTGAATCAAGACCTGAATGCTGATTTTGTGCATCCTATCCACTAATGTTAGTTATTGTCGTTGATGCGATAAATCCCTGAATTTCCCCAGCATCAATACGCTCAAATAATCTTGCTGCGTTTTCCACAAATAGCTCTCGTTCTTGTAGAAAATCAAGAATGACATTGGTATCAATCAGAACTCGCATTATTGATACTTCTCGATCAGATAGGTTAAATAATCGGTTGGGGCGTTAGTTTCCCCTGTAGCTGCCGAAATCTCAGAAACACCTCGCAAGCGCAACAGGTTTCCCCGCTTGGATTTGAGGTTTGCTTCCCGTTTCAGAGAGTCTAGGAGAACTTGTACCAACTGCCAACGATCGCCAGTAGGCAATTGCAATGCCTGATTTTAGATTTCTTGTAACGTCATCAGCCCTTTCCTATCAATTCTTGATCTATTGTAAATCGCTGCTGCCGTTATGCCTGAAAGCACTGCTGGCTCAAGATGTCATACCATCTAACCTCGATCGCCAAGAGATAAGATTTTGGCTGCGCCTCAACCTAGAGATGAGCGGTATAACGGCATAACGCAGCGGCGGCAGATAACCTGTAACTTAGCACCAGCAGCTTTCGTCCGTCTGCTGCCGTGAAGTGTTAGACGCTGGTAAAGACATGAATTAGAACTTTTCTTGAGAATTGTTGTATTACCTCACTTTCATTTCTAGGGTTTGAAGACATCCAGATGGTAGGACAAGCTTCCAGCAGCTTTAGCAGACGAAATACATCTATAGAGACTAAAGTCACAGCGAGTATTAAAAATCCTATTTTTATTAGATTTGATTGAATCAAGAATAGGATGATTAAACTGCTGTCTTATGCGAACTGGAAAGCCATTGCTTTTTAGGAAATATAGTATCCAAGAAATCAAGTAACGGTTATCTTCCCAGTTTTTTATCAATTCTCGCAATAACAACTTTAGATGCTTCTCAACTAAATCTCTGATAGCTTGGTTGTTCGACTGAGCCATCATAGCTTCTATAACCCCTAAAATCTTAGGGAAGGTTTTTACTCTACGTTCTGCAAGCAGAAGCAGTAAGCTAACAGACTTATTCAAGCTAACAGCATCTACCGGGATAAGCGGTCTATACTGCTTATCCATTATGTCTGCAATAAAACGATCTATAACTCCCGTTCCAGGATTCTCCTTGTCAATCCGAAGAACACCTAAATAAAGCTCTTTAAATTCTTTATAAGAGAGCTTTATTCCCTTATTTGGGCGAATTTGGTAATACTTTGAAGCCCATTCACGAAACATTCCTTCAGGCAATTCCCGTATATCAGTTTTATCTTCATTTGGAAGGAGATTATATTCCTTCAAATTTTTCTGCAAGCATTTTATGATATCCTGGCAATCATTCCTTCCCTTACACAAAAACAAGTAATCGTCCTTGAATCGAACAGCAAGAGCCTCTAATTTCCTGACTTTTTGAGAAACCTCTAAGTCAATGGCAGAGAGGATAACCTCACTAATTAGATCGGAAACAGCAGGACCTATCGGTAAACCATTGGTGCAACCATCATTAGCATTTTGAAATAATTTGTCCAATCTGTTTCCCAGAAAACTGGAGTCAGAACGATTACTCCCTGTTCTAATGACTGATTTTGTATGGAATGCCCAAGCAATGCTATGTGTATAAACAGAAGGATAAAAGTTTTTGATGTCAGTGCGAATCAAATATTTATATCTGTAAGCTTCTTCAACCAAATCATTCTCCGCCATCTCTATATATTCATATATCATTCTTCCAGAGCGCAGTTTCCCTAAAGCTCCTAGATGAGAAGCATCAACTGGAATTGGAAAACTGTACGAATAGATACATTTGTCTGGATGAAAAAGGATATCCAGAACTGTATTCCAGTTTTCAGCAAATTCAAGAGCGATATCGTTATGAATTTCAGGATCAATGATACTGAAAGTTCTATCTGTGAAATGTGATTTTGGGAAATGTAGTTCACATAACTGAGAAATCTTAGGCTGATATTTCCGTGTGATTGGACAATATCTCTTGCCATAAATTGGATGTCTCTGCACATGGAAACATGGAGGCAGGACGTAGGCTTCAGGGAAATATCCAACTGTTACAAGCCACTTATAAACATCTCTAGGCTGAAGAGAACGAGCTAGGCGCTCAGTTTTTTGGCTATGTCTTGCGGGTTTACTTACCACTTGTCTCTACCAAAGTATTCATCCCAGAATTTCTACCAACCATCTCTAGGTACTACCCCCACAGATAACTTAAAGCGTCTAACTGTTTATTATACTGACATTTTCCGTCTGGTCAACTCCTTTAGGACAAAAAGCCGAAACTTTCGGGATAATCACCCTATAGAGGGTGATAGCAAGAAACTTTCCGTATATTTTCCGATATATAGCCAGAATATTTCTGGATAACATACCAAATAGTCTTATTATCCCGAAACATTCTGAATATGCTCTTGTAGTCGCCTATAATGGGTTAGTTTGAGAAAAAAACGATGAGTAGTGCTGATTTACGTCAATATGCCCCGGCAACAGAGCGCAATCGTCAACCGATTTTAGTACGATCGCCGATCTTGTCGGTTGGGTTGAGGCACGAAACCCAACATGATCAACTATTAATTTATTTGGTTGGTGTTGGGTTGCACTTTGTTTAACTACATTTTGGCAATAAAGAGGCGATTAGGGTTGATAAACGGCGAACGCTAATCTTGTAAGCTTTAAAAAGTGCTATCTAAAAAACTAAACAAACTATAATTAAAATTACTTCAAAAATTTAGAGAGTAAAGAAGGAAATATGACAGAAATAGTTTTTTTAGTGGAAGATGCACCGGAAGGGGGATATACAGCAAGGGCATTAGGCGAGTCTATTTTTACCGAAGCCGATGATTTACAATCTTTACGAGAAATGGTAAAAGATGCCGTTAATTGTCATTATGATGATATGGAAAATCGCCCTAAAATTATTCGTTTACATATTGTTAGGGATGAGGTATTTGCGGTATGAAGCTACCCAGAGATTTATCCAGTGATGACTTAATCAAAAAATTGTCTGAGTTAGGTTATGAAGTGAGTCGTCAAACGGGTAGCCATATTAGACTAACTACTTCTGAAAATGGTACACATCAGATTACTATTCCTGCTCATAATCCTGTCAAAATAGGCACTTTAAATAATATTTTGCGCGATGTCGCTCTACATTTTAATCTAAGTAAAGATGAACTATTGAAAATACTGTTTTAAAATGGCTATCTCCTGTAGATTGAGTGCGATCCAAGATGATCAATTATTAATTTATTTGGTTGGTGTTGGGTTGCACTTTGTTTAACTACATTTTGGCAATAAAGAGGCGAACGCTTTTATTTTAATAATCTTTCCTATTTTTCATGACTTCCTATCCACACCCAAATATAATCTTCACCATCTTTAAAAGCTAAAGTTCTATAATTAATACCAAATCTTGCCGATCAAAATTCTCCAACTTTTTTAAAAGACAAAGAAGAATGGTTTAAGTCACTTTTTAAAAGCTCAAAATTCCTTCTTGCTAAAATTTGATTTGTTTTTCCCATTGTTGATCGTCTAACTTATTACTGAACTTCCCCCATACATATATACTATAATAGCCGAAAACCCTTATCCATCAATGGATACGCCCCTTAACTTTTCTTGATGTACCCATGTAATTTGTAACATTTCTTAATGGACAAGA
>NZ_SFBO01000034.1:0-12510 GCF_007095705.1 Microcystis sp. Msp_OC_L_20101000_S702 | reverse complement strand
TGGCGATTTTTGTCAATTGTTTTTGATCTAGAGCGAACTAATCAATTAAGTCTCTTGCCAGATAAGGATTTAGTCAATTTATGCCCCCCTATCGCACCATACCAAGTAACGAAGAACCGATTAACAGGTCTTCTTGAGTTAAGTTTAACTTTTCGGCAATCATTGCTAGGATTTTTTCTTCCCTTTTTCCGTTACTGATAGATTCCAGTAACCGGCGATTGAGAATAATTTTTTCCCCGTTGGATAAGATTAAAATAATCCCTCGGTAATTAGACTCTAAAAAGCCATTGTAATCTTCTATCTTTGCCTCAACAATTCTCTTTAGAAGATAATCGCTTTCACTTCTAAAAATTAAATGTTGTCGCCTACGGGTTAGGGTGGCGGTACCCTGATTAAAGACATAACTCTCCCAATAGCTGGCATCATAAAATAACAATAGACCAGAGAATAAGCATAACATACCCCAGAGATAATAGGGATAATTATGATGCTGTTCTAGCAGTGCTGACAAGGTATCTAGGGGACTTTTGGAAATAATTTCCCGAGCTTGATATCTATTCACAAAATTCTCAAATCGAGTTTTAAAATCACTAGCTGACTGCACATCTAGAAAATTCTCGATGTAGAGATGGTTATTTCTTCCGACCAATAAAACCGCGTTATTAACAGTTTTTTCCTGCTCAACACTGATAAAAACTTCCTGATAGACAGCCGTAGCTTTAATGTGAGTTAAAGAAAAATTTTCCCGACTAGAAATAGGAAAATTATACTCTTGGACATATTGACAATCTATCCTTTTTGTACCTAACCGAATGCAGTCGAGATAAGCGCGCTGGGAAAAAACTACATAGGCTAAAAACAGAAAAGGAAACCCAGCCAGAAAAAAACCCAGAAAAGGACGATATTTAGGAGCTTTATTCTCTAATAAGAGTGTAGTCAGCGTTTTTTGCTTAACTCGCATAGGAAACCCTACAGGTACTTTGTTCTAATTGTACTACAGCCTTTCGGCATCCTTCTCAGGATCGATTTATTTAATCTGCTGACCGGGAAAATTGTAATGATTATTCACGAAAATCTGACATCGGTCTCTAGACTGGCTCTATCTTGACCTTTTTTATCTGGATTTGGCACGGTAAAACCCTGTTTATCGAGTTTTTGTAAAGCTTTGGCGGTTTTTTGTTTATTGTTTGCATTTAAATTAAATATATAAATAAAACTGTTTTTATAAGTTTTTGTCGATTTCAGAGACTTTATAGGCTCTAAAAAATTGTTAATCTAATTTTTAAGCTTTTATTCTCACTCTAGCTATAGCAGATAAAAATTGAGCCTCTTGCCAAGGGGTGGGGAGATGGTCAATAATTGCGATCAAAGCACTGATAAACAAACTCACCATTCAACCGTACATTTAGGAGAACTTCCATGCCTTTAACACTTGCAGTCTACGGAAAAGGTGGCATCGGTAAATCGACAACAAGCTGTAATATTTCGGCTGCTTTAGCCAAAAGAGGCAAAAAAGTCCTACAAATAGGCTGTGACCCCAAGCATGATAGCACTTTCACCCTGACAGGCTTTCTTATTCCCACAATCATCGATACCCTACAAGAAAAAGATTTTCACTACGAAGACATCTGGCCCGAAGACGTTATCTATGAAGGTTACGGTGGAGTCAAATGTGTGGAAGCGGGAGGCCCCCCGGCCGGTGCTGGTTGTGGCGGTTACGTCGTCGGAGAAACGGTGAAATTATTAAAAGAATTGAACGCTTTTGATGAATTTGACGTGATTTTGTTTGATGTTTTGGGGGATGTGGTCTGTGGAGGATTTGCCGCACCCTTAAATTACGCCGATTACTGCATAATTGTCACAGATAACGGCTTTGATGCTCTTTTTGCCGCCAATCGCATCGCTGCTTCCGTCCGGGAAAAAGCGCGCACCCATCCCCTGCGACTAGCCGGATTAATTGGTAATCGCACCTCAAAACGCGATTTAATTAATAAATATGTGGATCATGTTCCCATGCCAGTGTTAGAAGTTTTACCCTTAATTGAAGATATTCGCGTCTCCAGAGTTAAAGGTCAAACTCTCTTTGAAATGGCCGACAAAGATCCGATGTTAAGTTACGTTTGTGACTATTATCTCAACATTGCCGATCAGATTTTAGCCAAACCAGAAGGAGTTATTCCCAAAGAATCTGCCGACCGGGAATTATTCACTTTATTATCGGATTTCTATCTTAATGCTGATAAACCCAAAGTTAACGCCGAGGCGGAATTAGATCTAATGATGGTTTAGATTATTTTGTAGGGTGGGTTAGGGACAGCGTAACCCACCAATAACCACCAATAAACTCTTTTTCTGGTTGGGTTACGGCGAATAATTAACTTATTAGTTAATAGACTAACCTTATCGTCACTTAACCCACCCTACCCACGAAGTTTTATCGAGGACTTGATGATGATAATTTTTCCCTCTCATTGGGAATTCTAATAGAGAGAACATTATTATTCAGTCAAGGGGACAAAATGAGCAACTTTGAGGAATTAAAAGCCACCTTACCGCGGCAATGGTTAGATTACTACCAAAATAATCAAGCTTGGATTAAGTCTTTAATGGATTCTAGAGGCTGGTGGCGAAAAACTCCCGACGGTGGTAAACGTCCCAGTGCTGACATAATTATAGCGGCAGCAACAGCCTTAGAACCTAAGTTATCAGTGTGGATGTATCCCTTTTGTCAACTTAGTTCCGATGGGGACAAACTGGTAGAAGTCTTAGGACTAAATTTTGATTCTGAAAAAAAGGAGTTGGAAAAATCGGAAAAAGAATTACTGATTTCTAATTCGCACACTGAATATCTCAACGGATTCCGAGAAAAACAATTATCAGTCGAAAAAAACAAAGTAATTATTTTTGAGGAATTGCTAAAAATCTTACCAGATAAATGGTTAGATTACTACCAAAACAATCAACCGTGGATTAAGTCTTTAATGGATTCTAAAGATTCGTGGCGAAAAACTCCCGACGGGGGTAAACGTCCTAGTGCTGACATCATTATAGGTGCAATGACCGTTTTAGAATCTCAATTATCAGTGTGGATGTATCCCTTTTGTCAGCTTAATTCCGATGGAAACAAACTTCTAGAAGTTTTAGGATTAAATTTTGATCCTGAGAAAAAACAACTAGAAAAGAAAGAAAGAGAATTAAGTAATTCTTTATATCCTACTGAGGATCCTGTACTGCAAAAAATCCGCCAAGAGTTACAACGAGAAAACCTAAATAAACCAAGTTAAAGGAGAACCTAAAAACATGACTGCCACTCAAGAACCGAGCGCTTTACAATTTGATTGTGAAACCGGCAACTATCACACCTTTTGTCCAATTAGCTGTGTTGCTTGGTTATACCAAAAAATCGAAGATAGTTTCTTCCTTGTTATCGGCACAAAAACCTGTGGTTACTTCCTGCAAAATGCCATGGGGGTGATGATTTTCGCCGAACCGCGTTATGCTATGGCCGAATTAGAAGAAGGGGATATTTCCGCTCAACTAAAAGACTACGAAGAACTAAAACGCCTCTGCTTACAAATTAAACGAGATAGAAACCCTAGCGTTATCGTTTTTATCGGTACTTGTACCACCGAAATCATCAAAATGGACTTAGAAGGATTAGCACCGAAACTAGAGTCAGAAATCGGTATTCCTATCGTGACAGCACGCGCTAATGGTTTAGATTATGCCTTTACCCAGGGAGAAGATACCGTCCTCGCTTCCATGGTGCATAAATGTCCCGAAAAAGTTAAGCATGAAGATGAAAAAGAAGAACGGAATGCCATCCAGAAACTCTTAACTTTTGGACGTAAAAAAGAAGAAATTAAACAGGAAGAATCGGAATATAAAGACCATCATCCTTTAGTTTTATTTGGTTCTGTTCCCGACCCAATTGTGACTAATTTAACCCTAGAATTAAAAAAACAAGGAATTAAAATAGATGGTTGGTTGCCGGCCAAACGTTTTACTGAATTACCGGTAATTGAAGAAGGTTATTATGTCGCTGGTGTCAATCCTTTTCTATCACGAACTGCCACCACTTTAATGCGTCGTCGTAAGTGTAAATTAATTGGCGCACCCTTTCCCATCGGTCCGGATGGAACCCGCGCTTGGATAGAAAAAATCTGTTCGGTTTTGGGAGTACAACCCCAGGGATTAGAAGAAAGAGAGGCAAAAATTTGGGAAAGTTTAGAGGATTATCTGCAACTTGTGCGCGGTAAATCGGTCTTCTTTATGGGGGATAATTTACTAGAAATTTCTCTGGCACGTTTCCTAATTCGCTGTGGGATGACTTGTGATGAAATCGGTATTCCCTACATGGATAAACGCTACCAAGCGGCCGAATTAGCATTACTAGAAAAAACCTGTAATGATATGGGTGTTCCCATCCCGAAAATTATCGAAAAACCTGATAACTACAATCAGATTCAGCGCATTTACGAGTTAAAACCTGATTTAGTGATTACAGGAATGGCCCATGCAAATCCCTTAGAAGCGCGGGGAATTAACACTAAATGGTCGGTAGAATTTACATTTGCTCAAATTCATGGTTTTACCAATGCGCGAGATATTTTAGAGTTAGCTACTCGTCCCCTGCGTCGCAACAATAACCTCAAGGAATTGGGTTGGGATAAGTTAGTTAAAGAGTCAGCAAAAGTGTAATTCTGTTGTCAAAAGTGTACAATCATCAGGTAAGGAAAATCAATTCCTTACCTTTTTTCTGTATTTAGTTCACTTCAATGTCCAATAACTTATCTCACCAAAAACCCTATCATCTCAACTTTAGCAGTGAGGATTTAGGCACGGCAAAACCGACTATCACCCTATTATCGGGGGAACCAGAACGCTCGCGCTATATTGCTGAAACTTATTTACAAAATGCACGTTTACTATCGGATTATCGGGGATTAAATAGTTATCTTGGCTATCTAGATAATTCTACCCCAATTCTTCTGGCTACCAGTGGCATGGGTGCGCCATCTTTGAGTATTGTGGTTAATGAATTAATACAGGTGGGAATTAAAACTATTATTCGTATTGGTACTTGTGGCGCAATTCAAAATAGAATAAAAATTGGTGATATTATTATCTCGCAAGCGGCTTTATGTAGGCAAGGTGCAGCTAATGATATTGCTCCTCCGGAATATCCCGCAGTGGCGGATCCTTTTTTAACAGTTGCTCTAGTCAAATCGGCTCAATTTTTGGGAGTAAATTATCATTTAGGTATTACCGCTTCTGTGGATAGTTTTTATGAAGGACAAGAAAGAATCCTGTCTTCTGCTAACCCTTATCTTCAGCGCCATTTAGAGGGAATTACGGAAGAATATCGACGTTTAAATATTCTCAATTATGAAATGGAAGCGGGAACTTTATTTAAAATGGCGGGGGTTTATGGATTTACTGCCGCTTGTATTTGTGCTGTGATTGCCGCAAGAAACAAAGAGGAAGGGATTAGTTTAGAAAGCAAACAACAAGCCATCGAAAAAGCGATTCAGGTGGCAATATTGACTGTTAGCAACCTCTCCCTATCCTCAATTGATTAATGTTCAGAAATCATCTTCATTAAGACTTCCTCTTTTTCCTGACTTTGGGGATAACAGGAGATAAGTTTAGCGCGTAATTCCTGGGACAAAATAATTGATCGCCTTGTATAATTAGGGTACATTAATTTGCTCAAAAAAGTGTATTTTTTGGCGAATATGTAATGATTTTTGACAAAAGTAAATTATCACCCCCAAAAATTCGCTTCTTCCTAGTCTTCTAAGCTAATCTTGACGGGATTAATTTGCCATCGGTGAAGTCAAGACCGTTAGCGACGAGACGATTATAAAGTCGCGGACAAGCTAAAGCGAAGGATTGTCCTCACGGCATTTGGTGGGATTAGGAGCTAATAAAATGAGATAATGGGAAAAAATTGGTTTTAGCTTTAAGGATGGTATTATGTCAGACACAACGCAGTTAACATCAGAAGAAATTGCTCAGTACCGTGTTGAATTAGCGGATAATACTGACGCTTTAGCCGCGCTTGATGTTATTGAAGAATGTGAAGGAAACTTACAAGACGCAATCATTTTAATGAGAATGCGCGAAACTGGAACAGAACCAGATAAAAGCTTAGATTTAGATGAATTAGCGACAAAATGTCGTCCTTTTATTTGTTCAGCCAAAACTAAAAAAGTCTTTAAACTGATTGGAATTGTCGCAGGATGTTTACAGTTTCCCGTTACTTTAGTTGTTCCCGTCGTTTTGTTTGTTGTCGAAGATATTGGTTTAGATGCTTTTTGTAAGGAGACAGATTAAAATCCTGTAGCAATAAAACCTGCCCAATAATAGGGATTTTTAAAGGGATAGGGTTGACGTTGACGAATTTGTTTCAGAGACTCGTTAAAAATTGGGCGTTTTCCTCCTCCCAGTTGATTGATAATTGTATCTAATTGGAGTTGAAATCTTTCTAATTCTTGTTCAAATTGGTCAAGGGTTAAGGTTTGTAGCCATTTTTGAGCATTTTTAAGACTAACTGCAATTTCACCTTTTTGGGGATTTTTGGGTAAAGTCTCATAAAATTTAATCAGTAAAAATGCAGTTGATAATTCTCCTACTTTCCACAAACTACTAACAACGCTAGGACTACCTGCAAATAGAAAACCACTCGGTAAACCGATATATTCATCACTAATAGAATTAAGATCAATTAAGCCAGTTTCGCAAGCAGAAAGCATGACAAGACGACAGTTTTTAAAATTCAGTTCAAAGATTTCTCCTAATCTTAAATAACCATCTTCTTGATCTGTTTTTTCTTTGGTAAGAATTAAAGCAGATTCTAAGGGTTTATTAGGGTTAAATGTACCATGACAAGAAAAATGGATACAGTTAGCTAAGGGGAAGTTTTGATGAGTTTTGATGGCGATTTCAGTAGCGTTTTGTTTGGCTAAAATATCACTTTGAACAAACAAATTTTTAATGATTTCTACTTCTAAATCCGTAAAAAGTAGATTATTTTGGGGGTTTTGAATGGCAAAAAGGGAGTTTAAATCGTTTAATTGACGCTGTTGAGTAATTTTAAATAATTGACAACTAGGGGCATATTGAACATCATATTTATCTTGTAATATTTGATTGTCATTAATAGGTAAAGCATGAAGGGGTAAAATATGCAGAAACAAATAAGGAATAATAATTAAGCGTTTACAAGTATTTGGAATAAGTGCCAGAATATCATTAATATGTAGGGTATCTGAGAAGGTTTGCAAGAGGTCAGAAAGTTGATTTATCCATTCTTGATGGCCATTTTGGGAGTAGTAAAGCTGTAGATAATTATTAATTAAATCAGTTAATTTATCTCGATCATCTTCTGAAGATTCCCAAAGGTTAATATTTCCATCAGCAGATACAACAAAAGCGAGTATTTTCTCACTTGTGATATACCATTGCAAAAGACAAGTTTCAGCATCGGTTAAAGATAGAATGTCTTGAAAGGGAATAGGCTTAACCGTTTGAGTTAAGATAAAATCCTCATCTATTTTTGTTTTTGTTATTTCACGGTCAATGAATTGATTTAATTCTTGTTTTAATTTATTGAGGTGAGTATAGTCATTTAAGATAGGTTGTTTTTGTTGATCTGGGGTTAAAATTACTCCCCTATTGCGGGTTTGTTCTTGGATGGCTAACTGTTGTTCTTCCCCAATAATGGCACGACGGAGGCGATCTAATTCGGTAATAATCGTTTGGGGGATATTACCTTTAGGATAAATATCTCGATCGGTAAGCAGTTGGACTAGATAGCGGGTTTTGCTACGTTCAACGTATTCTAAGGCGCGATCTGGTTGATCGAGGTTGAGATAGGATTGAACTATGCCATGATAAACATCCATTGCATCGGAGAGAATTTCTTGTTGTCGTTGAGGGTTTAAGGCTTGGAGTAGGGTATTTTCTACTGCTTCGATGGCTAAGTTGTAGCCTTTGATGGCGGTTTCCCAGTCTTCGATAGAGTTAGCAGTCTTTCCTAAGTTTCGTCCTGTTCTTAAGCAGTCTATAGGAAAAGCAGTCGGGGTTAATACTTCTAATGACAGGTTATAAGCAACAATAGCTAACTCTAGATTATCTGCCCTTTCCCCTCTGATGCGATTTCTATAAGCTTCTCCCAGATTATTTTGTGACCTTGCCCAATTTTCAGGAAAATCCTCGAAAGTATATACTTTTAATACTTCTGTAGAAAAGGAGATCGCATCTTCTAAATTTTCCGTCTTATCTCCCCTAATTCTGTCAAGGTAAGCACCAGAAAGATTCTGTTTTGTCATTGCCCATTCATAAGGAAAAGCCTCAAAAGTTCTCACCTTTAATGCTTCTGTATAAGCTAAGATCGCCATTTCTAAATTATCTGCTTTATCTCCTCTAATTCTGTTAAGGTAAGCATTACCGAGATTATTTTGTGTCATCGCCCATTTATAGGGGGAATCGTCAAAATTCCAGACTTTCAGTACCTCTTTATAGGCCGAGATCGCTATTTCCAGATTCTCTGCTTTATCGCCTCTGATTCTGTAAAGGTAAGCAGTAGCCAGATTATTTTGTATATCTGCCCAATCTTGGGAGAAAATCTCAAAAGTTCTAACTTGTAGTGCTTCTTGATAATAAAAAATTGCTTGTTCGAGATTCTCTGCTTTATCTCCTTTAATTCTGTTATTATAAGCATTTGCTAAATTACTTAGCACACCTGATCGTTCATAAGGAAAAGCATCAAAAGTCCAGATTTTTAGAGATTCTTTCAAACTGGTAATTGCCGTTTCTAAATTGTCAGCTTTATTTCCTCTGATTCTATTAAAGTAAATATTGGCAAGATTATTATGTATCATTGCCCATTCATAAGGAAAATTTTCAAAAGTATAAACTTTTAATGCTTTTGTAAAAGCAGTAATCCCGCCTTCTAAATTTTCTGTTTTATCCCCTATAATTCTATTGTTATAAACATTACCAAGATTATTTTGAGTCATTGCCCATTCTTGAGGAAATGCTTCAAAACTATAAACTTTCAGTGCCTCCATACAATAGGTAAAGGCAAGTTCAAGATTTTCTGATCGATTCCCTTTAGTTCTGTTTGTATAGGCAAGACCTAATCCAATCATTGTTCTTGCCCAATCTTCGGCAAACTTTTCCTCGGTAAATACTTTTAAAGTTTCTTTGTAGCAAGAGATTGCTTGTTCCACATCATTAGTCTTCTTACCCGTGATTTTATCTAGATAAATAGATGCTATTATTTGTTTTGTCTTTGCCCATTCTATAGGAAAAGCATTAAAAGTAAGGTTAAATAAAGCTATTTCATAACCTTCGATGGCAATTTGTTTAATGGCATTTTTTTGTTTAAGAGTAATATTATTTGGTCTAAATTCTCTAATTAAATTGCTCAAATTAAAAGCATCTCTGGTAATATAATAAAATTGCTCAGTTGTAGCTTTTGCTAATGCCTGTCTTGCCCAGTCATGAAAAACTATGGCGAAGTTTTCATCTAATTTATCCAGATTTTGCGCTAAACAAGGATAAATCAAATGGGGGCTGGGATCATTCCATATTTTTCGCAATACTTCCATCAAAAAATTAAAATAGTCTTGATATTTCTCTATACTTCTCGCTTGAAGGTTGAGATATTGTCCCAACTGTTGCGCCATATTCCGTAACCGAGCCGCATGATTATTTCCTTGTTGTTCTAACTCTGTTGCATAGTTTTCCATCATATGCAAAAATTCGGGATCAATCAATTCCTGATTTGCTTGCAGAATATTATTGAGTTCCTCATCATCAGTACAAGCGAGCAACTGTTCTATTAAATTAATATATGCTTCGGCGCGTTGTTCATTCATTGTCTGTACTGTGATTAGAATGATTGAATGAGGGACTATGATGTTTTTTGGCGGATGACTCTATGATAGGATGAGTCCCCTTGATATAGGGCGATTATGACACAGAATGCTATAGAGGATATTAACTATAAACGCTCAAACTCATCAACCCTTAATCCCGCTTGCCTTAAAATACTGCTAATTGTACCGATTGTTACCTCCTTATAACAGGGAACAATCGTTGTCATTTTTCCTTCGGGAGTATCCTTGGCAAACTTAACATGACTCCCCTTTTGACTAACAACTTCAAACCCTGCCGCTTCCAACTTGCGTTTAATCTCACGATAAGATAAAGGCTTAAGCGGCATTGATTTCTACCTCTATCTTCTGTAATCGGGGAATAACTGTCGCACAAGGCGGTTCAAAATGTAATTCTAAAGCCTCTTGCAGATTGTTTAACGCCTCGGTTTCCGTTTCCCCTTGACTAGCAACATCAACCTCTAAACATTGGGCAACAAACCAATTATCTTCTTGAAAAATTCTCGCTGTAAGTACCTGTCTCATTTTCACTTTCCTGATTGAGCTTTCCATGATTATAGGTCAGGCTAGAATGACAGTCAATTAAATAATCATATAGATCATGCTTTAGACTTCTACATAACAAGATTCTATACTTTATATCCCGTAACCAAGCAACAGGAGTATTATTTCTTTGTTCTTCTAACCCTGTTGCATAGTCTTCCATCATTGTCTGTACTGTGATTGATGTGATTATGTGATGAACTGTGATTTTTTTTGAGAGAGACCAACCTTATGATTTAACGTGATACAATAAATATTCGTGATTGTCAAGGGGGGTCGCTGCCAAATTTGTTTGATATATTCCAAGTTTCTGCCTTAGAACATATCAAACAAATTACTTTTCTGCACAAATAACTGTCATTACAGCAACTTCTTTGTCCAATTGATCTCCTATTTCATCTTCAACAACGTCCAGATCGTAATCCATTTGTAATCCCAGCCAAAATCGCGGTGAAATATCAAAATAACGAGCTAACCGAAGAGCTATATCCGCCGTGATACACCGCTTTCCGTGAACGATTTCGTTAATACATTGTTCAGGAACTCCAAGAGCCAGAGCTATTTGATTCTGACTAAGGTTCATTGGCTTGATAAATTCCTCTAAAAGAACCTCACCGGGATGAATTGGCATTAGTTTATCTTCATTCATTATTTTACCTCAATGATAATCAACGATTTCTACGTCTAGAGCATCACCGTTTTGCCAGACAAAGCAAATTTGCCATTGATCGTTAACCCGAATGCTATATTGACCTTCCCTGTCACCAACCAGACGTTCCAATCGATTTGCTGGTGGGACACGAAGATCTTGCAGGGTTTCCGCACGATTAAGCATCCGCAATTTTCGCAATGCCACTTGTTGGATATCTAATGGCAATTTACGCGAATGTTTACGTTCAAAAACTTTTTGAGCTTCTTTATCTTTAAAGTTTTGGATCACTCTCTAAACAATTTCTTATCCTACTTTTAAGTATATGACGTAAGGATGCTCCAATGGCAGAACTGGTTGGGGAACAGGCCAGACAGTGACTTCTGCGAATGCGTCTGGGGCCAAGATGACGCGACGACAAATGATCGCGGTAGCCTTCATGTTGGACATACTAACAACACCTTAGCCTGTTGTCAATGTCCCCAACAGTTAAAAACACCTCATATTCTTCTATGTTTCTCGCTTGAGGGTTGAGAAACTGCCTCAACTGTTGCGCCATATTCCGTAACCAAGCCGCAGGATTATTATTTCCTTGTTCTTCTAACCCTGTTGCAATGTATTCGATCACCTGCAAAAATTCGGGATCGATCAATTCCTGATTTGCTTGCAGGATGTTGGGTTCCTCACCATCAGCACAAGCAAGCAACTGTTCAATTAAATTAACATAAGCTTGGGCGCGTTGTTCATCCATTATTTTGATTGTGATTGATGTGATTATGTGATGGACTGTGATTTTTTTTGAGAGAGAATGACCATATGATATAATGATATAATATGATACAATAAATATTCGTGATTATCAAGGACAAAGGATAACCTAAGCATAGTCCATCATTCAATCATTCTCAATCATAGTTTAGACATTGGATTGTCTAAAAACAATCTAAGCATAGTCCATCATTCAATCATTCTCAATCATATTTTAGACATTGCATTGTCTAAAAACAATCTAAGCATAGTCCATCATTCAATCATTCTCAATCATATTTTAGACATTGGATTGTCTAAAAACAATCTAAGCATAGTCCATCATTCAATCATTCTTAATCATATTTTAGACATTGGGTTGTCTAAAAACAACCCAATCATAGTCCATCATTCAATCATTCTCAATCATATTTTAGACATTGGATTGTCTAAAAACAATCTAAGCATAGTCCATCATTCAATCATTCTCAATCATAGTTTAGACATTGAATTGTCTAAAAACAACCCAATCATAGTCCATCATTCGCCAATTCAAAAATGAAACGCATCAACCTCAAGAGTTGACAAAGAAAGGCTCATCAGGTACTGTCTGATCATTAACAAAAACAAATCAGACCCAAAATGAGCCACCAACATCTTAAC
>NZ_SFBO01000033.1:0-7746 GCF_007095705.1 Microcystis sp. Msp_OC_L_20101000_S702 | reverse complement strand
GCTATTTATGAATGTCTGAATGATGCCCATCTGAAACATAAAAAAGAACTGGATTCCTTGCTGACTCTACGATTTCAGAAGTTTAATAAATCTCAGATTATGAACGTCTAAAGTATATCAGCGAGACTTGGAAGCTATCTGATCAAATCAGTTCCCCCAGAGAACCCCCTTGAGCCATCCTGCACACTTTTCTCTCTTTGTCAAATTTTATGTTAAGAAAGATGTGACTAATGGATAGGGGGAGAAGGAGAAAAGCAAACCTAAGATTAACCCTGCACCATCACCGAGGCAGCCGCAGCCACACCGGCGCCGGGGGTGACACTTTCGACACCTAACTCGATTAAAGTCGCTTCAATGGCAGCGATAACCGTGAGGATATCCCTCTCACTAGCAAAACCTAAATGACCGATACGGAAGATTTTACCCTTGAGGTGATCCTGACCACCAGCCACAGCGATGTCGAACTTTTTATTGAGAGTCGAACGAATTTTTTCCGCATCTACTAGAGTGGGGGCTACCGCAGTAATCGCCGTGGAAGCCCAGGAATCCGCCGCGTAGAGGGGCAAATCCAGGGCGCGCATACCCGCCCGCGTCATCTGCGTTAAGCGTTGGTGACGGGCGAAAATTGCCGCTAATCCCTCCCTTCTCATCATTTGCAGAGAAGCTTGTAAACCGTACATCAGGTTAACTGGAGGGGTAAAGGGGGAACTATCCTCATCGGTGGCTTTTTTGTATTTGCCTAAATCTAGATAAAAACGGGGCAGTTTGGCGGTTTCGTAGGCTTTCCAAGCTTTTTTGCTTACGGAAACAAAACCTAAACCGGGAGGAATCATATAACCTTTCTGGGAACCAGAACCGACCACATCTAAACCCCATTCGTCGATGGGAATATGATAAGCTCCTAAACTGGTGACAGCATCGACGATAATTAAAGCTTCCCCGTGGTCTTTTACCGCTTTGTTAATGCTTTCCAAGTCATTGAGAACCCCGGTGGAAGTTTCTGAATGGGTGATAATTACCGCTTTGATGGCTTTTTCCTTGTCTTCGGTCAGTTTAGCGGTGAATGCTTCTGGATCTAGGGGTTTACCCCATTCTGCCTTAACTACATCCACATTTAAGCCGTAGGCTTTCGCGACTTTCCCCCAACGTTCCCCAAATTTACCATTATCCCCCACCAAAACTCGATCGCCGGGGCTGAGAAAATTAATAATTCCCGCTTCCATGGCACCGGTTCCCGAAGCGGTTAACATTAAGACATCGCCATTGGTTTGATGCAACCATTTAAGATTTTCGGTTAATTCGGCGATTACCTTGCTAAAAGCACCGGTCCGATGACCTATCGGTGCTTTAGCCATAGCCAATAATACCGCTTCCGGCACCGGTGTGGGGCCGGGAATCATCAACATATTTTTATTTTCCATGGTTCGTCCTCTCTCGTTGGGCATATTTAACAAAGATAAAAAACCAAATCTCGATCGCATCAATTCTGAGGGGTTGATTTAAGATTTGGCAAACTCTGATTATATCGCAGGAAGCAGGGGGCGGTCGGCAGGAGGCAGGAGTTAGCTTTTTTCTCCCCAATTCCCCACTTCATAATTCGTAATTTATAATTCATCATTCCGACTCCCCACTTCCTAACTCCTATTCCCGATTTTCAAACAATTTCTGGATACCGACGGCAGGATCGGGCAGTTTTACCAAAGATTCGCCGATTAGAACCGCATTTGCTCCCGCTTGCTTCACTTTCGCCAGATCTGTTGCTGTGTTTAATCCCGATTCGCTGACGATCAGAATACCTTTTTCTCGCACCTTTTCGCCTCTAGCTTCTAGTAATTGGCGAGTATTGTCTAAATCGACTGTAAATGTCTCTAAATTACGGTTATTAATGCCGATTAGTTCGATTCCCTCAATGGCTAACACTCGATCAAATTCGGACAGACTATGCACCTCTACCAAAGCTGTCATCCCTAAACCCTTGACAATTTTGACAAAATATGCTAGGTCTTGATCGCTTAAAATAGCGGCAATTAAAAGAACAGCATCGGCTCCTTTAGAGCGAGCGTAGTAGATTTGATAGGGATAAAGGATAAATTCTTTGCATAATAGGGGTAAAGATACCGCTTGCCGGACGAGGCTAAGATTTTCGTAACTACCTTGAAAAAACTTACTATCGGTTAAAACCGATAAACAAGTGGCTCCTCCCTGTTCATAGGTACGGGCGATCGCTACAGGATCAAAATCTTCGCGGATTACTCCCTTGCTAGGAGAAGCTTTTTTGACTTCGGCAATCAAAGCGGGTTGGGTTTTACCCTGTTTTAAAGCGGCTAAAAAGTCGCAAGGTGGCGCAGTATTAGCTATTTTTTGGCGTAATTCCAATAAAGGCAACCTTTCGCGCAATTTATCGACTTCGATCTCTTTATGCCAAACGATTTCTTCTAAAATATTTTGCGGTTGTGCCTCTGGCACTTTCACCACATAACTCAAACTCTCAACTTTAACGGCAGGATTGGGGTGTTTTCTTCGGATCTGCATTTTTTCACTGTCCAGAGCTTAACAGTGATTAGTGTAACAGTGATTAGTTATCGGGGATTGAAATAGAGACGGGGAAAACCACGTCTCTACAGACATTTAACTCTACTTCTGTGGATATTCCCAGTCTTCACCGAAAGGCTATTGCATAGCTTCGATCGAACGTTCTAAAATTTTATCTTGGAGTTTTTCGTCTTCTTGACGATTTTCAGTTAACAAAACCCGCGCTTTTGCAGTTTCTGCCTCTCCTTCCCCTAAAAGCTCCTCTGTACGAGTTAAGACATTCTCTTCGAGCATTCCTTCTGCTTGTCGTTCTTGGGTTAGATTAAGACGTGCTTTTTCTTCAATATTCATAAATTTATCCCTGCCACAGGTGCGATCGACTTCTACCTTTAGTCTGACACAAATTTGCTATTCCGTATCATTAACTACAGAAAAATTTAGAATCTTACTGGTGAAACTGAGATTTAGGTATTTGTTCTCATTCCTTAAATGGACAGGGATCGATCGACCTCAAGCTATAAAATAAAACCTATGGAACAATTCCCCAGCTTAATCAAGCTTGTATATCGGGCGAATAATTATCGATTGCCTAAACCAACAGATTTCTGGACAGTATCCGATTCTATCGTAATATCCTATTTGCACAGCTTATGACCAAAGGTAATTTAAACGATCTCATCCGTACAGAAGCTAATAAAGAGGTAGAATCCCAAACCTCTCCTTCTCCCAAACGTCCGAAGGAAACTAACGCCACCCTACAGGCAAAAATTAACGACTTGACAACAGAGTTAGAAAAAACCGAGAAAAATCAGCAAACTCTCCAAGAAAAGGTTATTTCTCTGGAAAAAGAAGTCCAAGAACATCTGGAACTCTCTGTCAGGTTACAGCAGTTACAACAACAGACCGAGCAGTTAGAATCTGTCCTCTCGGAAAAAACCACTTTGGTGGCACAATTATCGAGTCAATTAAGTCAATCCCAGACGGAACTAACCGAGAAAAAACAGTTGATTGAAAAATTATCGAGTCAATTAAGTAAAACAGAAATAGAACTGACTGAGAAAAAACAGTTAATTGAAAAATTATCGAGTCAATTAAGTCAATCCCAGACGGAATTAACCGAGAAAAAACAGTTGATTGAAAAACTATATAATCAAATTAAAACCCTAGAAAATAGTCCCACCCCCACGCCTGAACCGTCGTCAATTACCAAACCTGCGCCGAAGAAACCCAGTCTTTATAACTTTGAAATGGCAACTTTAGTCCGTTATATTGCCCCAACTCCTACCCCCACAGAGTTAACGGATTCCGATATCGGTTGGTTCGATTAATTATGGCTAGTAAAAACCAAGAACAACAACATCCACAGGAAAGAATTGATCGCCCGATTGTTGATCAGCTGCTGCAATCAGAACCTAATGATTTAAACTTAGCTGAATGCGCTCGTTTACGCATACGTTATCAAAACTTTCCGGGGGCAAGAGAAATCCAAAGAGATTTAGATTTAATCCTAGAAAAATGGCAGTTAGATGAAGCTAGTTTATGGGCAAAAACTCGACAACTGCACAGTCATGGACAAGTGTATCAAATTCGCCAAAGCGAGGAGCAACAGGATTGGAGTTAAATTGCAGTAGTTATCTTAATGGTGCGAGAGGAAAAATCAAACCTATAATTTGATTTTATCTAATAATCTCTGAAAAGGATTTTTTGGTTTGCTTGCTGGCGGATCTGCGGGGGGATTAGGATCATCTAGATAACGATAATATCTCCAGATATCCCAGTAGGGACAGCCCGGTTCAATGCGAATTCCTGCCCAATGTAAATATTTTAAGGGCTGATTTAATCTCGGATCGATTAAAATATTCCCCTGAGGTTGAAAATGAGAACTTCCCCCCCAATTTCCCGCTTGACAACCCGGAGCGCGGACAATATTAAATCGATTGGGAACTCGTTTGAGAATGGTATAATTAATAATCGGTTGATCGGAGGTTTTTTGAGAAAAATCAAAATATTCTGGATGAGCGGCACATTCTTGAAAAGCACTATAAGTAGTCGTGCAAAATAAATTTCCTAGTGAAGAAAGGCAAAAGGCAAGAGGTGGTTAGATATGTGTAATTAATTTTGCTTAGGTACTTATAATTCCTGTTCTGAGAACAGATTCTTTTTACTAGCCCAAAAACCACCGTTAAACATTCCACTTAGATCATTTTCTGTGAAGATTCCTTGTTCTAAAACAATCGGATTAAAGACATCAGTAATCCCTTTTTTGTGTTGGTAATCACAGCAGAGAAAATCGTAGGTATCGAGGAAATTTAGATTATCTATTATTTTTTCAAAAACTACGATATCCGCATCGATATAACGAAATTGATCTAATTCTCCAAACCAATACACCTGCTTGCGAAATTGATTGGGACGAGCAAAGAATTTTTCTCCAAAAATATCATAGATTTTCTGGGCTAATTCTTCCACTAATTGCAGATCGGGATAGAGAATAACGCCATATTTTTCGGACAATAAATCGGCAATTTTTTGATAATTATTGTCGTAGGGAATCAAGATGACGGGAGAATCGGGATCGTACAAACGAATACTATTCATTAATGCGAGCGCCTGCTCGATAACTCGATCATTAGCGGTAATGTAAATTCCTCGCTTCATAAATATCCTGGGGGTAAGAGTTAGAAATAATTATATAGCAGTTATCTTAATGGTGAAGTAGAAAGTTTTCCTTTTGGGGAGTCAGCCATCAGCTTTTTTCTCCCGATATCCCTGTTCACTGATAACTGATAACTGATCACTGATCACTGATAACTGAATAGCCGATCGATCTTTCTCTGTCAACTCTTAAAATTGATGCGTTTTATTTTTGAATTGGCGAATAATGAAGGAAAGATCACTGCTACTTAAACAGTTTTTTCTTAAGTTTAGCCAGAGAACTCTGCATCCATAATTTTTTAAGTCGCAGGGGTTCTAAACCTTCTATATCAGCCGGATAGCGTTTTTTAATATCAAAGAAATCATTAATTTCTCTTAAAATTGTTTCAAAACGTGGTAATAATTTTTCGGGATGATAATCATCGATAAAATTAGCAGGTAAAGAATTAACGGGAAAATTACGGGCATAATTAAGAATACGTTCCAGATCGTATTGAGTGGAATAGGCCCCGATTTTTTGACAATTGAAACCGGGATCGAGATAATCGGCTAGGGCGCTATTGACGCTAGAAAATACCGTACAACCACAGGCTAAAGCTTCCAGGGGCGGTAAGCCAAAACCTTCCGTTAAACCGTTTACAGCCCAATATTCAGCCGAATCGTAGAGATAAACCCGACTACGATTGAATAATCCCACTAAATCCTCCACATAGCTATCTAAAACCTTAAGGCGACAGTGGGGACGGAGGGCGGGAACTAGACGATTGAGAAGATACTTTGAGGATTTGCGCCCCTGTACTAGAACATCGATATCCCTTTCTAAGCCTAAATTGAGAAATTCTGAGCCAATTTGATTAGGAAGATAGTAAATTAAAGCATTAGGAGCCTTTTCTCCCCAATAACCCATAGTATTACGGCTAACGGTTATAATTGGTATTTGGGAGGGTAAACGGAAGCCGTAACCTGTACTATGGGCATGATAAATGATATTATGCGATCGCAATCTTGGCACCAGTTTAGGAAGATCAAAACCCCAGCTAACCACAAAAATACTGTCATCTGAGTTTATTTTCGCGAGTATATCCTCTAAAAAGAGATAATTTAACTCTTTTTGACGATAAGTCACAATCTGGGCGCTACAAATTTGACTAGCTAAATTGACAGTTTTCATTTCTGCCCACAGTCCACCCCCACCAAAGGGAGAAGTAGTACCGGGCAAGAGAAAATAGAGGTTTCTCATCGGGATAATAGAAGTTTTGGTTAAGCGGTAGTCTGGAGACTCGGCTATTCTATGCTTAATTATTAAGGTGTGAGGTATCTAAAGGCAATAGTCGATCGAGCATAGATATTATACTATAGCGTTTCCTGTTCCCAAGAGGTACATTATCGATGTCGAAAAATTTAATCAGCAAAGGTTAAACTGTGCCACACAGGTGTGAGAAACCTTATATATCCATTGATATTAGCAAGGGGTTTTTAATACTTAATTACTCTATTTTTATTCGGATGAAAAATGAACTAGAGATTCTATGACCTAGAACACGGAGATCGCCTAAGTATAAATACTCGAAAAATCGCTATTTTTTGAACTTAAATGATTGTTTTAAGTTCAATTAGTCTTTAAAAATATCTTGTTTTTTCTTGCGACGTTCCATAGTATTAAATTCAGAGAAGTAGCTCGACAAGCCTGACAACTCTTGCCAAGACTTTTGTATTTATAGCGTTTCCTAAGCTAGTGAGGTACGCCTATTTTTCTTCCCTTTTGCCGTTCGGCGGTTCGGCTGAGCTCACGGCCGAAGCCTTTTGCCTAAAACCCATAACTTTTGTACCTCATCAGACTGAAAAACGCTATATATAGTAAATTACGATCGCGACCGTGTTCCCTAACCAATTCGCTCGTAATTATCCGTGGATTTCTAATTCCAACCGACTCATATCTCCCCTCCCCGAGGCTCCCCTCGCCTTCAGTGCCGACGCGATCCAATGGCCAGAAAGCTGGCAAAACAAAACCCCCGTACTCACCCCCACAATCTAACCATGAACGAGAACCCGAACCCTATCCCCGCCATCCTACCCCGATCGGCGTGGGAGAGCCAGATCGCCTATCTCTGGGCCGTATTCCAGGCGAAAAAAGCACTGGATGAAATTGAACGAATTCAGAACGAGAAGACATGAAAGCTCGATCTAATCCGCATCCAGTAACCCCTCATCTCTCATCGAAAATTTGGGACTGAAACCCCGTCGTTCTACGACGGCTTTACTGTTAAATATGAGCATCGTTTACGAAATATATGCTAAAATGTGAGACATGGAAAAAGCCTATTCTTACCGATTTTACCCAACACCCGAACAAGAGTCGCTATTGCGGCGCACTTTGGGATGTGTAAGATTAGTTTACAACAAAGCTCTCCACGAACGAACACAAGCTTGGTACGAAAAGCAAGAAAGAGTAGGCTACGCTCAAACTTCTTCAATGTTGACCGATTGGAAAAAACAAGAAGAATTAGACTTTTTAAACGAAGTTAGCTGTGTACCTTTACAACAAGGGTTAAGACACCT
>NZ_SFBO01000032.1:0-27600 GCF_007095705.1 Microcystis sp. Msp_OC_L_20101000_S702 | reverse complement strand
AGGTACTTTTTCCCTGAAAATTAGGCAACTGACTACCTCAAAATCGGTAAAACCCCACACCCCACACCCCACACCCTGCCCCCAGGAAAAGCTTTTTCAGCAAACCCTAATTAAGGCGGACATTGCTATCCTAAATGTTTTGGCGGGTGCGCCCATTTCTTCTGAAAAAAGTGATGCGTATTCCGCTTCAAATTCTGACCAGGGAATGAGGTTGGCCATAATTACCCAACGATTATCTTGGGATAATTTCCCCTCAAAGGGCAGCTCGAAGTTTTCTGGTGGGGTTGAGGGTAACTCACTTTTACGGTACATTAGCACTAATTAGAGAAGATGCAAGGGTGATGCAAGGGTTTTAAGAGATTCTAGCAGATTTAAGTGCATTTGGGAAGCTCTCAATCAAGCTAAAAGCCCTTTCCTGTAAGGTTTTTACCATTATTCAGCCAACCCTATCTTAGGTCGCGAGGTGGGCTGCTGGCAACTCGATCGCTACTCAAATAACCAGTTTGACAAAGAAAGAGATAATAAATGTTATAACAGTAGTAGTCTACAGGCGTTCTTTTGTCTGTCTCCAGTAAACCTAAACGCTCCTTTTTGCCAAGATATTTCGACGGTCAGCCCGAAAGAGCGTTCCGGCAAGAACAGCCTAATTTATCCGAAAATTACCTATGGTTATCAACAAACGCGGACTTGTTCTCGGTGCTACAGCAGTGGTCCTGTCTACCGTCGCCGTCACGGGGGCGGGATTCCGACTCTCCCAAAGTCAAGCTTTTTTTCAGGAAAGTCCCAAGGAAACCGTTGATGAGGTTTGGCAGATCATCAACCGCACTTATTTAGATGGCACTTTTAATCAATCGGACTGGAACGCCATCCGCAATCAGTATTTAAATCGTTCCTACAAAAATCAAGAGGAAGCATACACCGCTATCCGCGAGATGTTGAAAACTCTCAATGATCCCTATACCCGTTTTATGGATCCCAAAGAGTTTAACAATATGAGAATCGATACATCGGGAGAATTGACCGGGGTAGGGATTCAATTGACCAAAGATGAGAAAACCAAGCAGTTAGTCGTGGTTTCACCCATTGAAGATACTCCCGCTTCTAAAGCTGGTGTGCTGCCCAAAGATGTGATTATCGCTATCGATGATAAATCTACCGCAGACATGGAACTCGATCAAGCGGTGAGCATGATCCGCGGCAAAGTGGGGACAAGCGTTAAGATCACGATTCAACGGGGTGAGGAGAAGAAAGAATTGACTCTTACCCGGGCTAAAATTGAAATTCACCCGGTACGCGCCCACACAGAAAACACCCCGATCGGTAAAGTCGGTTATATCCGTCTCAATCAATTTAGCGCCCAAGCTAGTGGCGATATGAGTCAAGCGATTCGCGAATTGGAAGCTGAACAGGTGAAGGGTTATATTCTCGATCTGCGTTCCAACCCCGGTGGTTTACTCTACGCCAGCATCGAAATCGCTCGGATGTGGATACCCGATGGTTTAATTGTCTCTACGGTCGATCGCAAAGGGGTGACGGAACGTCAACGGGCCAACAATCAAGCTTTGACTAATAAACCCCTAGTTGTCCTCGTCGATGGTGGTTCCGCCAGTGCCAGTGAAATTCTCTCCGGAGCTTTACAGGATCATGATCGGGCGGTTATTGTCGGTACGAAAACCTTTGGTAAGGGATTAGTGCAATCGGTACGCAGTCTTAGTGACGGTTCCGGATTAGCGGTGACAATTGCCAAGTATCTCACCCCCGACGGACGCGACATCAATAAAGATGGTATTCATCCGGATGTGGAGTCGGAACTGAGCGAGGAAGAGCGCAAAAATCTTCAACAGGAACGGGATCGGGTGGGAACTTTCCAGGATCCTCAATTCAAGAAAGCTTTTGAAATCTTGGAAAAAGAAATCGCGGAAGGTAAGAAAACGCCCACCAATACCGCTAAACAATAGGTTGACATTTGCCCGCTCGAATTAAACCCACCCGACGGGCGATCGCTTCTCCCCGCTCGGCAAAAGGACCCCAGTATTGACCATTAACTGGGGTTTTTCCGTTTTCTAGGGCTATAATCTGACAAATTCCGGTATTTTCCTGGACAATGTACCAGTTTTGTGCGCTATTATCCATAGATTTTTCTCCTTAATCCCTCTATTCCCTTGTTTATAGCGTCTCTCAATCCCGAAGTAAAAAATTTTTATCAACTTCTTGACAAAATCGGGGAGATAAATGCTAATATTAAAAAGGTCTGTCCAATGGGGATTAGCCAAGCGGTAAGGCAGCGGGTTTTGGTCCCGCCATTTCCTAGGTTCGAATCCTAGATCCCCAGTTTAAGATTTTTTATCCCTAATCCGTCAATGATCGAGAATATCCTTGATCAAAGCTTCCTTGAGCCAAATACGAGCAATAAGCGTCAGGGGAACCGCCAGAAATAGCCCTAAAAAGCCAAAAATCGAGGCAAAAAACAACTGGGCCAACAGGGTAAAAGCGGGTAAGAGCTTGAGCGACCGCACTGTTAAAATGGGCAACGGTGGATGATGGTCGAAATACTGAATTAACAGATAAATACTGCTGTAGAGTAGTAAAACCGCCCAGGATTGCCAGGGAGCTTCCAGAAGGGCGATAGAAAAGGGTAAAATCGTGCTTAAAACCGGCCCGAGGTTGGGGATAAAGGTGAGAAATCCTGCGAGAATAGATTGGGAAAAAGCGAGGGGAATGCCAATCAGGGATAGACCCAAACAACTGCCCAAGGTCATAATCAACATATGACAGAAAATCCCTTTTAGCCAAGCTTTTAAATCTCGATCGCAGTGTTCTAGGATCGATCGTACCCTAGAACGGTAGAAAGCGGGAAATAAACGCAGAAAGCAACGGTAGTAAGCGGCAGGATCGGCGAGAATCATCAAGCTCAGGGCAATAATTAGCAGTAAGCTGAGGATAATGCCAAAAGTACCGTAAAAAATGCTCAAACCCCGGCCGGCAATTTGGTTAATTAGGGGTTGTAATTGAGCCAGCAGCGTTTTAAAGTCTGGAAAGACACTGGCCAGACTAGGATCGAGATAATCCTCAAGACGATGCACTTGTCCCCAGAGTCTTTCTATCGCTTGGGGTAATAAACTAAATAATTGGCGAAATTGTTGGACTAAAGCGGGTATAATTACTAAAAAAATACCGATAATACCAATAAAGAAGCCAAAAAGGGTGATAATTAGGGCGTAGGAACGCTTCAGGTGATGACGCTGCCACCAAGTCACAGCCAAATTTAAAATCTGAGCCAGAAGAATCGCCATCAATAATAATAAAAGAATCTGTCGAATCTGCCAGAGAATCAACAGACAAAAGACTAACAGGACTAAACCGAAGCTGCTGCCAAAAGTCATGATGAGTAAGGAGAAAAATTCCTAATCAGTTATTGTCCGTCTCCAGAGGGCAAAAACCGTGAGCAGAAAAGGAGTAAAAACCAGAATTAAAGTGTTAAGAGGACCAGGAGCGATCGATAATAAAGGGGCAAGATATTTAATTCCCAGGGAAATTAAAGCCGATATCAAGATTATTTTGATAATAAAGCCGCTCATAGATGAATGTTTAGGGGACACCAGCACTATCTTATCCCTGAAGAGGTTAAAAATTGCTCAAAATCTGGCAATCATCCCCCTTAATCCTCAAATCCCTAGAGGCTCCTTTGGTGGGCAACCAAACTCAGCCGGAAAAGGATACTATGGCCAACTAGAAAATATTAAATTTTTATAAAGTTTTTTCAATTTCCCTAACAAAATGTAAAAATAGATACAGAATAAGAAATAAGATCTTTTCGTTTGTTGACCCTAAATAGGGACGACAAGGGGGATTAAAGTCACTTTAAAGCATTGCAGGGAGTCAGTGATATTATGTTAGCCTATCGAGGAGTTAAGTACGAAAGGGATTCTCTCCCCTTGGAGATGAAGACTGGAGATATCGGGGGTAAATATCGAGGTCAAGACTGGAATCACCATTATCCTCGCCATATGCTCCAATTAGAGCCGAAACTGCATCGTCAGTATCGTGGGGTTGCCTACAGCACCCGTCCTCATCTTGCTGGACAAGTCATCCCAAGCACTTGTCCGTTGCCGGTTGTCAAACCCCCTATTGTCGTCCAAGAGGAAACCCTTTCTAGCGTCCATCTGAGCAATATTCGTCTTCGTCTGGAACGTCGTTTACAAATCGCTCAAGAGAATGGGGATGAAACCCTCGTTAATCTCTTGAAAAAAGAATCCCAAGACTTAGCCTTAAACTGCTAGATTAGCGGTTTTTCTCCACTTTCCCCTCGGCAAAACCGGGGGGAATATTTTTGGGCGCAAAAATCTTATCGATAGAAATTATCACCCTGGTTAGGAGTTTACAGGCTTTTAATTATATTAGGTCGAGGTCTATTTTAGTTCTGGTTCGGATTGGGGCGTTGTATCATTTCCGCAACATTTTTGATACCTTGGATAAAAGTTTGAAAACTACGCGATTTATTTTCAGTTAGGGAAAGATGGGGGGCAATCTGTTTAGAGTGGGTTCCTGCATAATACTCTTTCACTAGCTTTTTTAATTCTTGTTTGGCCGAGTTAAGCAGGTCCGGTTCTCTGTATTTACTTTTATTTTGTTTTTGGCCGAGACTATTTAAATTATACGCCTTGGCCACCGCTGCTAAATCTCCCAGAAACCAAGATTCTAATTCATGGCAAATAATCCGAATTAAGACTTGAGCATCACTGGCATTTTGACAAATTTCTCCTAGGTCTTTTTTGAG
The DNA here is from genome assembly GCF_007095705.1 of Microcystis sp. Msp_OC_L_20101000_S702. Taxonomy (NCBI): domain Bacteria; kingdom Bacillati; phylum Cyanobacteriota; class Cyanophyceae; order Chroococcales; family Microcystaceae; genus Microcystis; species Microcystis sp. Msp_OC_L_20101000_S702. The sequence goes on along the minus strand of NZ_SFBO01000032.1, from coordinate 22,823 downwards.
TTTTTGACAGTCGTGGGAATCCTGATCATGGACAATAATAAATTTGGTATTGGGACTAGATTTATTGAAAGCTTTGAGTTTTATAGGAATAGATTTTGCTAAGTCTTGTTTACCTTGATGACTAATACATATATAGCTTATTTCTGGGGGAATAAGTTTAGGCAAAAGTTCTTCTAACACATTTTTTATAGATGACTCTTCTAACAAAAATACGATATCATAGTTCATTAGGGTTCTACTCCTTCAAACCAGCCTTGATTCCAAAGATAGCCGGGTAAATCGCCTTCCGCTACTAAGTTTTTGAGGATTTCGTTATCGGCAGCCCTATGGATTTGGGTGATACCTTGGGATTTAATTAGCCAGAAAATACTAGCTAGTGGAACCGCATTGATAAAATCGGGGGAGTGGCTAGAAACAAATACCTGACCCCCCTGATCGCTATAGTGGGCGAATTCTTCGGCTAGTTCTTTTAATAAAGTAGGATAAAGTTGGTTTTCTGGTTCTTCGACACAGAGTAGGGGATGAGGATTGGGATCGAATAGTAATATTAAATAAGCGAACATTTTCATAGTCCCGTCAGAAACATAGCGATCAATAAAAGGGTCTTTAAAGGCCTGATCTTGAAAACGTAAAATCAAGCGACCGTCTTCGGTTTCTTTGGCTTCCACAGAGGAAATACCCGGAACTCTTTGTTTCATTTTTTCGAGAATTTGCTGAAAAATTGTGGGATATTGTTGATAAATATATTGAGCAACTGTAGCTATATTGTCGCCAGTAGGGGATAAGTGTTCAGCATAAGATATTTCTTTACTTCCTCTAGCTTCGCTAATATGAAAGTCAGAAACGTGCCAATTTTCAATCAGAGAACGAAAGGCTGTAGCGGCTTTAAAACGTTGAAATTGTCCTAATCCTTTGATTGCTAGTATATCGTTAGATTCTAGCTGTTGTTCTTCTCGATCGAGTTCTTTATCCGGTTTGCTAAAATCTTCTTCGTTGGTGATAGCATATCCTTGACCAAGTTGAAAATCTAAAAAATGAAAAGGTTTACCGTGTTCACCCCGTTTATAGCGAAGTATTTCGCGTTTGATAACGGGGCGATTATTGTTTTGTCCAATTATGATTTGATAAGTAACCAGACGTTCTGTATCTAAGATTTTCATGCGAAATTGCAGCTCGATTTCAATATCTTCCTGTTCTTGACCTCTAGTGATAATTTCTCTATAACCGCCGCGAATTTGTAAAGCTTGGCGAATGTTGTTTTTAAGGGCATCTCGCAGAAACCCAAAAATATCAAATAGAGTAGATTTTCCCGTGCCGTTAGCTCCAATAATCACGCAAAAAGGGGGAATATCTCTTATGTGTATATTTTTAAACATACGATAGTTTTTTATTTTAATAGAAACAATTTTCATGATATAATCGAGTCATTATAGTTTTTTTGATTATACGATTGATCAGGTGAAGATTGATCAATTAGTCAAAAAAGCCAGAGATTAGGTTCTCTTTAGGGAAATTGGGGGATAAATCAGCTAGAAAATAGAGAGGCAAACTCAACCGCCTGAGGAAGGGACAAGAAACTAGACTAAACACAAGTTGCCCAAAATAGCGTAAATTGTCTATAAATTTGTTCAACGACTTAAATTAGTACAAATGTTTGACTGTATTATCATCGGTGCGGGACCAGCAGGAGCGACGGCGGGTTATCATCTAGCTAAAAAGGGACGATCGATCCTGATCCTCGATAAAGCGAAATTACCCCGTTATAAACCCTGTGGTGGTGGGGTATCCCCAGCAATTAAGCAGTGGTTTGATTTTGATTTTACCCCCGTGATTGAGAATACCGTCACGCAAGTACAGTTTACTTGGAAACAGGGGGATGCCGTCACCACTAAGTTAAATATGCTAGAACCGATGTGGATGGTACAAAGGGATCGTTTCGATGATTTTTTAGGTCAACAGGCGATCGCAGTCGGGGCAACTATCCAAGATAACAGCGAAGTTACCCAGATCAAATTTGTCCAAGATCACTGGCAAGTTACCACATCTCAAGGAACATTTTCAGGCAAATATCTGATTGCTGCCGATGGTGTTAGGGGCAATACCAGTCGCTGGTTGGGATTACCAGCAAAAAACGAAGCGATCGGGGCTACTCTCGAAATTACTAACGCAGAAGCGACTATTCCCCCCCAAAAAGCTTTTTTTGATTTTGGTTCCCTAAAAAATGGTTATATCTGGGCTTTTCCCAAGTCTAATGGTTACACAATTAGCGGTGGTTGTTTTAAGGGCAGCATCAAATCCGAGGAGCTGAAAAAACAACTGTTAAATTATGCCCGTCAAAAGGGCTGGAATTTACAGGATTATCGCTATAGTGAGTATGCTTTAGCCCTTTGGAACGGAAATCAACCGCTACACGCCCAAAATGCCTTAATTACAGGGGAAGCGGCGGGGATTCTCGATCCGCTCATCGGAGAGGGTATCCGTCCGGCAATTTTGACGGGAGTTAAGGCAGCCGAGGCGATCAATCGAGCTTTAGCCGGAGATAATCGGGCTTTAGCGGGCTATAGTCGGATAATTCGGGAAGAATGGGGGGAAGATATGGCTTTAGCGGCCAAATTAGCCGGTTTATTCTATCAATTTACCCAAATCGCCTACAATGTCGCCGTTAAACGGCCGATCGCCAGTCAAATGATGGGACGTATTCTCGTGGGAGATTTAAAATACCGGGATGTTACGGAACAAGCGATGCAACAATTGAAAAAGCTTTTACTGCCCGGATTCGGTTGGTGATAACACCTCGCGCACCAGGGTGGGGGTGACTCGATCGCTAATGGTCACTTGGCCGATTGCCGTTGGTAAAATAAATCTAACCTTGCCATCTTTAACCTTTTTATCGGCAGTAAGAGCATTAACCATCTCATCGGCATTTAAAGGCGGAATACGGGTTTCTAAGGCGGCTTTTTCGATTAAATCGGTTTGACGTTGATTTTCCCCGGCGGTCCACATTCCCAGTTTAACAGCGATCGCTCCTGCCGCCACCATCCCCATCGCCACCGCTTCCCCGTGGTTAACGCTAGTATATCCCGTTAGACTTTCAATGCCGTGGGCGATCGTGTGACCATAGTTTAAGATCGCCCGCAAACCCGCTTCTTTTTCGTCTGTGCATACCACATCTGCTTTAGCTTGGCAAGACTTTGTAATAATTGTTTGCAATAGCTCGCCATCAATCTGAGAAAAACTAGCTAAATTGTCCGAGTCTTCTAACTGTTGAAATAACTCAGAATCCCAAATTACACCGTATTTAATCACTTCTGCCATTCCTGCCCGAAATTCTCGCACGGGTAGGCTTTTAAGCACGTTAGGATCGATCAGAACTAATTTCGGTTGATAAAACGCCCCGATCAGATTTTTGCCCTGGGGATGATTAACACCAGTTTTACCCCCGATGGAAGCATCCACCATCGCTAACAGGGTGGTGGGAACCTGGACAAAATTAATGCCCCGTAACCATGTGGCTGCCGCAAATCCCGTCATATCCCCGATCACACCACCACCGAGGGCAACCATAGTCGAGGAACGTTCCAACCGGTGAGCGAGGGCAGTATCATAAACTTGGGCGATCGAATCGAGGGTTTTATAATTTTCGCCGGCGGGGATCAGATGTGTAAAAACGGTAAATCCCGCTTTGTCTAGAGAATTAACGGCTGTATGTCCGTAATAGTCAAAAATTTCGGGATTAGAAACCAATAAAACCTTTTTACCTAAGTTTAACCGGCTCATTTCTGCACCGAGATTGGCTAAACTGCCCTTCTCGATCAGAATATTATAGGAGCGATCGGGTAAATTAACGGGAATACAAATAGCCATGGGGTGTGGGGTGATGTTTCAGTGATCAGTGATCAGTAAACAGTAAACAGTGATCAGTAAACAGTAAACAGTGAAAAGACAGTGGGAAACTGCCATTTAATGCTGCTCACTTAATATATACTGCTCACTGAAAACTTAAATCTGATAACTGATAACTGATAACTGATAACTGAGTCGGTTATTGACGCAGCTTAGTCAACTCTAAGAGCAGACGAGAGGATAAAAAACAGATAAAGCTCTCTCCCAGAAAGAGACTTAATTGCCCACTGTCAGCGAGCAAGTCTGTGGATAATTGTAGGGGAACTAGGCCGCGGACTAGGGCAAAAGCTGCTACTGTACCATCTTTGAGATGGGGATTATCGTCGTTACGGACGACATAACGATAGGTGACACCGAAGAGAAATCCGCTAATTATCGCCCCGGATATCTTGACAAAAGCGCCAATTACTGTAAGCGATCCCCCTAAAAATAGTCGATCAACAGTTAAAAATAGCAGATAGGGAACCAGGAAAGCCAGCGCCGAGATACTCCCCACCTGTATGGATTCGATTCTTTCCTTGAGCGTAATTTGCACGATCGCCTCTCTAAAACGGAGTCACTGATGAAGTATTATCGAAAATTTGGGTTGAAAACCTCGCCCTTTAGGGCGACTTTATGTTAGCATTAAATTGAGTCGTTGACTTTGGGAACGCAGGAAACAAGCGACACTCCGTAATCCCTAAATCTCTAACCATCACTGGTACAAAAGCTTTCATCGTAAGTCCACATGGTAAGAGCGAAAAACAATTAAATACTGTGGGACACACAGAAATTTACGCTTGGGGAGTAGTCTTTAAGAGTGCTTACCTTGTAGGTGTAGTCGGACTAGACATGAAACTGTAAGACCAAAATTAGCTTTGCTAGTAGCGGCAAGATTCAGCCCAAGAATCTCCGCACTTTTAGGGCGGAGAGTGTCAACTCGCAAGTAATTCGTTTAACAAAGGCAATTATGGATATTTTGACACTTGGTTGGGTTAGCATTCTCGCCCTGTTCACTTGGTCGATCGCCATGGTGGTTTGGGGTCGTAACGGTTTCTAGGTAATCTATAGATACCATGGAAACATCCTTGATTCTGAACACTCTCTTTCTAGTCGCCTTAATTCTCCTCGTTATCGTCAGTGGTGGCATTCTCTACCTGACGACTACAGAATGGCGCGATCGCCGTCGTCAAGATGGCGATAAAAAATTAGGAAAATAATCCCGAACAGGTGTACTTAATTACGCCTGTTTTTCCTTTACTATGATTAAAATACTGCACTTATCGGATATTCACATGGGGAGCGGTTTTTCCCATGGACGTTTAAATCCAAAAACGGGATTAAATACTCGTTTCGAGGATTTTATGGGCAGTTTAAGCCTCTGTATCGATCGGGCTATTGCCACCCCTGTGGATCTAGTGCTTTTTGGGGGAGATGCCTTTCCCGATGCCACTCCTCCTCCTTTTGTTCACGAAGCTTTTGCCAGTCAATTCCGTCGTCTTGCCGATGCTAATATCCCGACAGTGTTATTAGTGGGTAATCACGATCAACATTCTCATGGTAATGGCGGTGTCAGTCTCTCCATCTATCGTACCCTAGCGGTGCCGGGGTTTATTGTTGGCGATCGCTTGACCACCCATCGCATCACCACCCGCAACGGCGATATCCAAGTAATTACTTTACCCTGGTTAACCCGCGCCACTCTCTTAACCCGTCCCGAAACCGAGGGTTTATCCTTGAGTGGGGTAAATGAATTATTAATTAACCGTTTGGAACCGGTGTTAGAAGGAGAAATTCGCCAATTAGATACAAGTGTACCAACAGTTTTATTAGCCCATTTAATGGCTGATCGAGCTAGTCTAGGAGCAGAAAGACTTTTAGCGGTTGGTAAAGGTTTTACCGTGCCTTTATCGCTACTAAATCGTCCACAATTCGAGTATGTTGCCCTCGGTCATGTTCACAAACATCAAAATCTTAATCCTAGCAATGATCCGCCCATTGTCTATCCGGGGAGCATCGATCGAGTGGATTTTAGCGAGGAAAAAGAAGATAAGGGCTATGTTTTAATAGAAGTGGCTAAAGGAGAGGTTAAATGGGAATTTTGTCCTTTACCCGTGCGTCCTTTCCGTTCCATCGAAGTGGATGTTTCCGAGGCAGAAAACCCCCAAAAAGAATTGCTGAAAGCTCTCAAAAAACACGATATTCAGGAAGCAGTTATCCGCTTAGTTTATAAAATTCGCAGTGAACAATTAGAACTAATCAACACCAATCAGCTTGACGAAGCGTTAAAAACTGCCCATAGTTATAGTATTCGGGCGGAATTAATTAGTCAATTAACCCGTCCCCGTTTACCGGAATTAGGGGTGGGTAATCAATTAGATCCGATGGAAGCGTTAAAAGCTTATATCGATAATAAGAAAGATTTGCGCGATATTGTTGATGATATGTTAGAGGCAGCCCAGCTTTTATTAAATCAACAGCCAGAAATTTGGCTAGAGGAAGAAACCTCGATTTAGTTATCAGTTATCAGTTTACTGAAACAGCTTCCCTATCCCTGTTTGAACTAACAATGAGTTTATGTCTTAATCCCGATTGTCTATATAACAATAATCCTACAGATAAATTCTGTCAAAAATGTCGTTTTGAATTATTACTAAAAGATCGTTATCGTGCTATAAAATTAATTGGTCAAGGAGGTTTCGGTAAAACTTTTCAAGCAATTGATGAGGATAAACCTTCTCAACCTTATTGTGTGATTAAACAATTTTTTCCTAGCGCTCAAGGCAGTAATGCTCTCAAGAAAGCTGCGGAATTATTTAGAGAAGAAGCGATTAGTTTAGATAATCTCGGTCAACACCCACAAATTCCCTCGCTCTATGCCTATTTTACCGGCAATGATGGGCGACAATATCTTGTTCAAGAATATATTGAAGGACAAAATCTAGAACAAGAATTACAAAGCGAAGGAGTTTTCAATGAAGAAAAGATCAAACATCTTTTATTAGAAATTTTGCCAATTCTTGATTTTATCCATGCCAAAAGAGTCATTCATCGAGATATTAAACCAGCTAATATAATTAGGAGACCCAGCGATAATAAAATAATTTTAGTGGATTTCGGTGCCTCTAAATTTATAACCATTGCTAATCTTTCCCTGACAGGAACAGTGATCGGTTCGGCGGGATATATCGCTCCAGAACAAGGCAATGGCAAAGCAATTAATAGCAGTGATTTATATAGTTTGGGAGTCACTTGTATCTATTTATTAACGGGAATATCTCCCTTTGAATTATTCGATGTGAGTGAACATGAATGGGTATGGAGACAGCACCTGATTAATAATCCTGTTAGTGTTGAATTAGGCGAAATTTTAGATAAATTAATTGAATTTGGCACCAAAAAACGTTATCAATCAGCCGGGGAAGTCCTGCAAGAGTTAGCGGTAAAATTAGCCGTAGTGATTCCGCCAAAACCCCGATCACAGGACACAATTCAAGAAACGGTTTTATCAGTTTTTCCAGTTGCCACTAGGGAGGAAATTAACCTCAAAAGTGCCAAGGCAATTGATTACATCAATCTGCGGGATTTATTAGCGCAAGAAAAATGGCAAGAGGCAGATCAAGAAACGGCTAATTTATTTTTAAAAGTTGCCGATAGAACTAAAGAAAAATATCTTAAGATAGAAGATATAGATAACTTTCCCTGTGAAGATTTAGCCATTATCAATCAACTCTGGTTACAATATAGTCAGGGAAAATTTGGTCTATCTGTTCAGAAAAGAATCTATGAAAGTTTGGGAGGAAGCGGCAATTATGATCAACAAAAATGGAACGATTTTGGGTCAAAAGTCGGTTGGCGAGTTAATAACAAGTGGTTATACTACGATCAAATTACTTTCTCTCTCAAAGCACCCCCTGGACATCTCCCCACCCTTGTGTGGGGTGTGGGGGGTGGGATAATTCTTTTTTCTCGTCTGGAAACCTGTGCTATGGACAGAGTTTCTAGCAGGGGATAAATTGACTTAAAAACTTTTCTGGAGAATTAAACAGTTTCTCCCTTCGCCAGTGCGGATATATTGTAAAGTATCAGTAAGAGAACGCATCAAAAGTAATCCTCGATCGCTTTCCATTTCCAAAGGTGCGACGGGATCTTGTTGTGGAGAATCAAGTTTTGCTTGCAGATCAAAAGGTTGACCGTGATCCCATATTTTTATTTCTAGAGAATGGGACGAAAAAGTTAATTCTAGATCGATGGGTGTAGTTGGGGGTAAATTTTTGTGAGCGTAACGGACAGTATTAGTAAATCCTTCCGCTAAAGCCACCTTACACTGCCAAAGCACCGACTCAGGTAAAAAAGGGCAGCCGTGGGATTCAAACCATTGTAGGACTGGGATTAGAGCTGCCAATTCCGTCCGGACTTGTAGATGGAATTGAAGGGGGAAAGAAGGGGAAATTAAGACTTCAGAAGGCACCACTGTTTTTTTGAAAGAGAATCAAAATTGTTTTAAAAATCAGTCGTAGATCGTAGCTTAAACTCCAATTTTCTTGATAGCGCAAATCTAGTTGAATTACCTCTTCAAAATTATGCACCTGAGAGCGACCATTCACCTGCCATTCTCCCGTCATACCGGGTTTTACATCTAAACGTTGCCATTGGGGAACATCGTAGCGTTCCACTTCATCGGGGGTGGGAGGACGAGTGCCAACAAGACTCATTTCACCAATGATCACATTCCAAAACTGGGGGAATTCGTCTAAACTGGTGCGACGTAAAAATTTTCCTACCCGGGTAATCCGGGGATCATTTTTATTCTTAAAAAAAGCTCCCTGCGCTTGATTGGGGATTTTATCCCTGAGTGCTTCTGCATCCACACACATGGAACGAAACTTAAGAATATTAAATTGCTTTCCCAACCAACCGCAGCGGGTTTGACTAAAAAAAATCGGACCCGGACTATCTAACTTAATAGCGATAGCAATGGGGACAAAAATAACCCCCGTGATCAATAAACCCACGATCCCACCAACAAGGTCAAGACCGCGCTTTAACCAACTACGAATCGAGGGATGGGTTTTCAGTAGATGGTTTTCAGTGGCAGTAAAGCCATTTTCTTGGGGTGCTAGGGGGGGGGTTTGAAAAGTGAATAATTGATCTAGTCCCGTAATCGATAAAACCCCCATCACTGGGGGATGGACGTTAACCAGCACTAACTCGATATTTTCTGCCCTGGCCGCTTTGAGATTATGCACCAAAGCACCCACACCACTACTATCCATAAATTGAGTGGCATTGAAATCGAGAATGACTTTTTCGGGAGTGGGTGTTTGGGTGATGAGATGGTGAAAGATATCCTTGAACTGTAATGCTTCCAGGACAGTCAAGCGATCGGGTATCCGCAAAATGGGATACTCCATCGGAATGATCAGAAAACGCGTTTCAGGGATTTGGGAAGTCATCGACACAAAAAGATGATTTGATAGATGAACAAGGCCTGATGACCCACTTAAATGTTTACTACACTTTTCCCCAAATACCAATAGGCAATGTCACAGATTACCTGTGATTATCGGCTAACGAATCTCACCTAAAGGCGGACGGCCTTGAGTTTGGGATTTCGCTTTCGCCGCACTCTTCCTTAGGGCATCTAAACGGGTCTCATAACGCTTACGCAGACGACGGTTAGGTGTTTGTTCGATTAGGGTTTTAAAGGCACTGCCTAGGCTCTTGTAGGCGTTGGGAAGAGAATAACCGAAACGAGTGGCCAAGGCGATCGCTTTTTCATCGGCTTCGATCGCTTCTTTGAGAATTTTATCGCCATTATTTTTGCGCCAGAGACGATAACCAGAAATTCCGCACAATCCCATGGCCAAGAGCAATAATAAACCGTCCTGTACCCATAATTCCCCCACCGCACCACCTAAACCAATAGCGAGGGCGGCCATTTCCCAGCCTTCCCGGGGAATACTATCATTTTGAATCCTGGCCACTTCATGCCAAAAGAGCAAATTACGCTGATCAATGGCTAAATTTTCCCATTTTGCCAAATCTATCTGAATTTCTACCTCATCTCTGCCAATTTCTTCACAACGGATCAGGGGGGGGTTAATCTCTGTGGAACCTTCTACCGTTACCCAGCTTTGTAATTCTGGGGGTAGCAGGGTTTTTAGGCGCCGAAGTTCGCTCATTTCGGCTCGTGCAGAGGAGGCCGCATAAGATGTCATAGATTTTTTACCTATTCTCTACCAATGACGATGATTTCCATTTTCGATCATAGCGGTCTTTTTTCTGATCTTGGCAGCTTTTAGCCCTAGGAAGTATTTTCAGTGATCAGTGATCAGTCATCAGTGAGGGAAGTGGGAAGTGGGGAGAAACAATCCATAACTGGGTTTTTAAAGTTCGATTGGGAGTCAATCATACTAAGTAGGTGGGTGTTAAAAATTGTCAGATACCCCCTTATTAAGGGGGGATTAAGGGGGGATAAAAGACAAAATTTATCTTCTATTTACTTATTAAATAGACCGTAACTTTTGCTGACTAATGCTCAAATATATCTTTATACTGCTGTAAATCTAAAGCGGTGAAGATGGGGATACAACTAAAGCATTTTTGGGCTAATTCCCATCTTTCTTCTCTTTGCAGCATCACAATTAATTTATCTCGCACTGAGAGTAAATAGCGCACATCGTTGGCGGCATAACTCAGTTGTTTTGGGGTAAGATTAACGGCATTTCCCCAATCAGAACTTTGAGCGGTTTTGTCTAATTCTATGCCTTCTAATTCCTGCACGAGACTTTTTAAACCGTGACTGCTAGTATAAGTCCGAGCCAGTTTACTGGCGATTTTGGTACAGAAAATCGGTTGAGTCGCAATGCCAAAAGTTTGGGACAACTGAGCCACATCAAAACGGGCGAAATGAAAGACTTTTTCTATCCGCTCATCCTCCATGACCTTTTTGAGATTAGGAGCCTCTGTTTGCCCCCTAAAAATGCGAATAGCGGTGACAAAACCACTGGGATCACAGAGTTGAATTAAACACAGTCGATCTCGTCCTGGGATTAATCCCATAGTTTCTGTATCTACAGCGATCGAATTAACCCCTAGATAACGGGATAATAGGTCATCGCTTAAATCTCGATCGCACACTTGAAAATTGTCTAAGTTCATATAGTTAGCAGATAGGAGATAGGAGATAGGAGGGAAATTTGTCATGCTTTTGCCTATCGCACGACTGCCTTTATTTCCCTGATAACTGATAACTGATAACTGATAACTGATTTTAAAAACTGATAATTAAATTTAAATATCATCATGACCATTTTGTCAACGCTTTTTAACAAAAAGTTGTGTAAAATAATATTCACCAGCATTATTTTTAGCGATACCGATACCGGTAATATTATAATCACCAACCATATTTTTTTGATGACCAGGACTATTAATCCAACCCTTGACGGCAACAGCAACGGGGTCAGGATATCCCTTCATAAAAGCCAAGTTTTCGCCCATTTTTTCTAAAGGAATCTTCCTTTGTACTGCCTTGACTCTTCCCTCAAAACCATCATGACTAAAAGGAGCCTGTTTATTGGCCATTTTTTGACTAAATAAGCGCGCTTCATGACTAATACGAGCATCGAGACGTAGGGGCGGTAAATTTTGAGAAATTCGGTAGCGATTAACTTGATAATTAGTGTTTTCTTCGAGGGTAATTAAAAAAGATTGATTCCCGATAGAATCGTAGCTAAGGGGATTAGTAGAAACGGGAGCGGATTGACGTTTTAAAAATATTTGAGTAAAGTACAATTTTCCTTGATTATCCGTCGCTACTCCAATCCCAGTACTATCAAAATCTCCCTTCATATTTTCCCGATGACCTTGACTTTTAATCCAACCATCCACAGCAATCATTACTGGGTCATCATAACCTTGATTAACTGCCAGATTTTCCCCCACCGCTTCATAGGGAACCGAAACGCCAATAGTTTGCACTCTTTTGTCAAAATCTTGATGACTAAAAGGAACTAAACCCGCGGCCATACGTTGGCTATGTAATCTTGCTTGTTGCGAAATTGTCCGATTTAACAGTAGGGGAGATAAATTGCGAGATTGACGATAGCGATTGACCTGTTGATAAATTTTATTCTCTAAAACAAGTAAAGTTGCCGCATCTAAAGGAGAGGGAGAAGGAGAGGGAGAGAAAGATGGTACAAGTTCCGTAAAAGAGCTATAGTTTAAGGCACTACAGGCCATTAAACTTGTCGATACAAGCATCAAAATTCCTAACTGATAACCCTTCTTAAAAGAACTTTTCATATTAAGCTAGTCTAGAACAGAGAATAGGTCAAAATGAATATAAAATTTAGATGCACAATAGCTGTCCCTCTGATAACTGTTAACTGATAACTGCTCACTGTTAACCATTCATCGATAAATATTTAGCCACCGATTGCACATCTTTATCACCCCGTCCAGAGAAATTAATAACAATGCGAGGACTACCACTTACTTGCGGGCAAAGAGTTTCTAAATAAGCTAAAGCGTGGGCAGTTTCTAGGGCCGGAATAATCCCTTCTAAACGGGAAACTCGTTGAAAAGCTTCTAGTGCTTCCTTGTCGGTAACACTGTAATATTCGGCGCGACCACTATCTTTTAAAAAGCTATGTTCTGGCCCGACTCCGGGATAATCTAAACCGGCACTAATGGAGTGGGCCTCGATAACTTGACCTTCGCTATCTTGTAATAAATAACTCATGGCCCCATGTAAAACCCCCGGTTGACCTTGGGTAAGGGTGGCGGCGTGTTTTCCGGAAGCGATACTTTCCCCTGCGGCTTCAACACCAATTAAACGCACGGCAGCTTCTTTAACAAACTCATGAAATAAACCCATAGCATTAGAACCACCCCCCACGCAAGCGAGGAGAATATCCGGTAAACCGCCCCATTTTTCCAGACTTTGCTGACGAGTTTCCTGACCAATAACCGCATGAAAATCGCGTACCATCATCGGATAGGGATGGGGACCGGCCACAGAACCGAGGATGTAGTGAGTGGTTTCCACATTTGTTACCCAGTCGCGAATCGCTTCCGAGGTGGCATCTTTCAGGGTTCCCGTCCCGGCGGCCACGGGTTGCACCGTTGCGCCAAGCAGTCTCATGCGGAAAACATTGAGTTCTTGGCGTTCCATGTCGTGAATTCCCATATAAATCACGCATTCTAGACCAAAACGAGCGCAAACCGTAGCGGTGGCCACGCCGTGCTGTCCTGCCCCGGTTTCGGCGATAATTCGCTTTTTACCCATGCGTTTGGCTAATAAAACCTGACCAAGGGCGTTATTAATCTTGTGGGCCCCGGTATGGTTTAAATCTTCCCGTTTTAGGTAAATTTGCGCCCCAGTACCGTCCGTTTTGGCATAATGGGCGGTGAGACGTTCGGCAAAATATAAGGGACTAGGTCTGCCGACGTAATCCTTGAGCAGTTGATTTAATTCTTCTTGAAAATCGGGGTCGTCTTTATACTGATTATAGGCCGTTTCTAGTTCACTTAAGGCTGGCATCAGGGTTTCTGGGACGTATTTGCCCCCGTAGCGTCCAAAACGCCCAAAAGCATCGGGATACTGGGTTACTGTGCTGGCTGAGGCGGTATAAATCGGCGTGATAGTCATGTAAACCTTCGATGAGAGACTTATGATCCATTATAAATCTAAGGGTTTAGTCTCTGGGTTAACCTGAGTTCTAGGGCAATCATCACCTAATACTAAATCCGTTGAGTATAGGCTATATATCAGGACGGGCAAAAGGCAAGAGGCAAGGGGCAAAAGGGGGAATAAATAATCAGTTTTTAATAACCGGATTTAGTATAACCCACTTAATCATTAAAGGGTGAGCATTGCCCACCCTTTGACTGATTTCACAGCCAAATACTCACATCAACTTTTAACACCTGTCCTAATAGTAATAACCACTTTAATTGAGTCATCGGCCAGGGACAGGCAGCACCTATTAAATTAGACCGCAAAGAATTAGGAACTAGACGATCATGGAAATAATAATAGTATAACTCCTGAGAGCGATCGAGGGATAATCCTAGCTTTAATTGTTGGCTAACTTCAATTAAACGGGTGATTAGGCGAGTATCCTCCTCCGCCGTTAAAGGATCACCATCGTGTAATAATTTCCCAAGAGATTGCCAGAGCAGACTTTCTAAGATTTGACGCGCTTCGGGGATGTTTAATTGACAGTGTAAATGATTGGCTTCCTTAGCAATAGCAAATAATTGATCGAGATTATTCTCCGTCACTTGCCGATGCTCAAAATCCTTTTCTAGGGCATTAATCACCTGTAAACAACGGTGAGAAATGGCAATATCGGCCGCTACCTGTAACTCTGGAGGTACGGGCAGCTCATCCCGTTGGAAAGCCGCTAAAATGCCGTAATTATCCCGATAAACTTGGGTGTATAATTGATCGAGACGTTTTTTAGTTTCGGCTGTCACCTTCTGCATGATTCGGTGTCTTTCATCGGCAAAAAGATGGGGTAACGCAAAGAAGTTTTCTCCCAATCCGCGCCCCATTTCTACGATCATGGTCGAAACACTGGCCTGTTGTAAAGATTCAAAGAGATGATCCTTAAGATTGGTATAGATTAACCGACTGTTAAACGGTTGAATGCAGCAGTAAAAATCCCAACCTCCTAAATGTAGAACAGCAAAGACAAAATGTTCACTTTCTTGGGTAATTTCCGAGGTTAATTCCACCTGTCCCACCGCTAAAGTTAAAGACCCGATCGCTTGTTTTTGATAATCTAATTGACGGGCATTGTAACAATAAATCCGATGATGACTGGGATAATTGGTAAATAGAGAACTAATGGCGTAATGGGCCGCCACCCGTTCCAAATCGACCCGCGCAGAAGTGACCAATTGTCGATAGACATCGGCCCCATCTTGATATAACTTAACGTTACTGGGGGCGAAAGCTAGACGACTGAGGAAATTCATTTCTAATTGAATTCCGGCCACTTCTCCAGCTAATTCCAGGGCCCGGCCAGCATATCTCAAAATTTGCGTACCTTCAGGTCGAGAAATTTCCTCAAAAAACCAGCCACAACTGGTAAACATCAATAAAGCTTGTCTTTGCATTTCTAATAAACGCAAAGCATCGATTTTCTCGCTTTTACTCAGGGTACGACTTTGATGCACAGCCAGGAAATGTTCGATCGCGTCTGGGGATCGATCTAAAATAACTGCAATGTAGTCATCCCTTGTCTGCCAAGGATCGCGGAAAAATTCCTGTCCTTGAATCTCATAGACCTTAATCAACTCATCTCTGAGCCAATTTAGGGACTCCCGCAGGGGTTTACGCCATTTTTGCTGGTAATTTCCCCCTCCCCCGCAACCACAGTCATCCTGCCAACGATTTACGCCATGGACGCAACTCCACGCGGTCACGGGTTTTAATTCCACTTCCCAAGTGGGGGGGCAAATACTGAGATAATGGGCGAAATTGGTGACTGTCCAGCCGTTTTTAGGGAAAGATTCCGTAAAAGCATAGCTAAGACACTTCTCTGTCCCCTGTTTGTGGTGGCCGAAGGTTTCCCCATCGGTAGCGACGCTGATTAACTGGGAGGGACGATGATCCCCTTTAATTGCTTGTCCCAGACGACCGACGAGAAAATCACTGCTGGCTAGGACATCATTAAAGCCCATATCGCGAGAAATTGGACCATCGTAGAAGAAAATATCCAGATAACGACCATCGGGGATGTAACAGCGATAGGGACGGGTGGGATCGATTTGACCTCCGGCCACCGCGTGCCATTGGGGATGGGGATCATGGTCGCTAGGGAAAGGACGACAGCGCAGGGCCTGGGAAGGGGCTAAAATGGTGAATTTAATCCCCTCATCGATTAAAGCTGTCACTGTGGCTAAATCAATGGCTGTTTCTGCTAACCACATTCCCTCGGGATCCCGGCCGAAACGGTGCTGAAAATCGGCTTTTCCCCAGCGAATTTGGGTGTATTTGTCCTGTTTGTTGGCTAGGGGCAGAATGATATGATTATAGACCTGGGCGATGGCGTTACCATGACCGTTTAAGCGTTGACAACTTTTTTGATCCGCTGCCAGGATGCGTTGATAAACTTCGGGATCATGGGATTGCATCCATGACATGAGGGTGGCCCCGATGTTAAAGCTGAGATATTCGTAGTTATTAACTATTTTGAGCACTTCCCCCCGGTCATTGTAAATGCGCGCAAAAGCATTGGCACGATAACACTCGTGATGGATGCGTTCATTCCAATTGTGGAAGGGATGGGCGCTCGGTTGCCGTTCAATTCTGTCTAGATAGGGATTTTCTCGCGGTGGTTGGTAAAAATGTCCGTGAACCGTGATATAAACTCCGTGAGCGATTTTTAGGGGATCAACCCCCGTGTCGGTATAGGAATAAAAGGTTGTAGAAGGATTTTCAACAAGATAAGTCATAGAAATGCCTAGAAAATCGGTTTTTTTGAGCGAAAATAGCTGTAGAATGTAGCGACCTGATGTTTTAAAAAACTGAAAACCTTACCGTTTTTTACGGACTCGGTGTCACAATATCATATTTTGCGTTCCTAGCAAAGCTAGGGTTAACAATTCGCAACTTCTCTATACACAGCCCTCAGTAATACTAAATCTTGTTACAAAATCTAGCTTTTCCCAGTAGGCTGTTGGCTATTGCCATCGGCGTTCTACCCTAAGATAGATGCGATCGCTCTTACCCCTGCCCCAAAAGCGATCGCCAGTGACGTTCCTATCCCAAGCAATGGCAGTTTTAAAGTTTAATCAAGAAGATGACAGCGATCGCATTGAGCCTAGTCATAATGAAATTTACAACTGATAATAATAATTTCTGTTTCTGTAATTTTATAAACTAAGCGATGTTCATCATTAATACGTCTTGACCAATAACCCTTGAGTTGATGTTTTAAGGGTTCGGGTTTGCCGATTCCAGAGAAGGGATGGCGCAATATATCATCAATTAAATCAACGATTTTTTTATAGAGTTTTTTGTTTTCTATCGCCCATTCATTGAATTGTTTAAAAGCTTTTGGATCAAATACTATATTTTTCACGCCATTCTTTTACAGTAATTGTCACTAAGTTTTCTTTCTTTTCTATTCTGTCAATAGCTTCGGATAATTCACGCTGATTGGCTTCTGTTGAAAGAAGATATTCGGTTGTATCGGGTTCAGGATCAGATACTAAAATAATGATATCCACATCTGTTCCTTCTTCTAGTTCCGCAGAATAAAGCTCTATTTTTCCTTCTCTACCAACAATTCCTTTCTGTTTAATCGCTCTAATCATGATTTTTTCTCTTAAGATGTCAAACAATTATGGCTATTATATCAAAATCAGCATGAGTTAGAACTAATGAAAAAAAAGCGATCGCCATTCCCCAAAAATTGATCCTTCCCAAAGCGATCGCCCTTGGCGTTCCCATCCCAAGCAATGGCAGTTTTAAAGTTTAATCAAGAAGATGACAGCGATCGCACTACAAGATCGGCAATCATAGTTCAATTCCATTGATCCAAATTTCATACTCGCTTATATCAACTTCATCATTCCAAACGATTCCGCTACCTGATGGATCAAGTTGAAAGTTTTTAAAGAAAGCATAGTTTTTAAGGGAAGAAAACATCGTTTTTTCTAGTAGATTTTCACAGTTATATTTTCTAGCTTGATGATTAGAAAAATGCACCAATAGAGTATAATTTTCAATGATTTCGGCTGATGTTATTTTGGGATAAAGCATTGTTTTATTTCAAAGGTGGTAATTTATTAAATTCTTGAGTGTTCCACATTTTCAATAATTCTGATTGATAGATTGTTGCCCATTCTACAACCATTTTTGTGGCTCTATTAGGTAAGTCTCCTTCAATGATTTCTAAGGTTTCCAGATTAAATAGGGCGTTATATTCTCCATAAATCGCATGAAAATGGGGAGGTGGATGATCGGCAAAAAAGATTTTAATGATAATTCCATAAAATCGAGTAATTTCTGGCATAAATCTATTTTTATAAGTCTTGCTTTATGACAAAAATATTATAACAAAGCTTGTTGGGTTTTGTTACCTCGACCTAAACGACAAGATCAGCGATCTGCTACGCAGTGCCTTCGGCATCGCCTCTCCTTATCCCCAAAGAGCGATCGCCAGTGACGTTCCTATCCCAAGCAATGGCAGTTTTAAAGTTTAATCAAGAAGATAACGGCGATCGCACTACGTTCTTCGGCATCGCACTTCACAGTTTCAATCAATGTGCATGGTGCGTTCCCAAAAATCGATCTCTGGAGTAGCAGGACTTGCATTAGCGAACGCACCCTACGGCGATAGCTGCTGCTTTCTGCTACGGGTAATGTATGTATAACGTTGGCAATCAGCGGCTCGCGACCTTGGACGATCCACACCGCCCGATTTTATCGCGAGTCCGCTGCATTGCGTTGTTCGCCGATGGGAGAATCGTCAATCCGGTAGTGCTCTACGGACAGCTTTCTTCCGAAAGCCTCCATACCGGCGGGAATCACTGGTGTGTTCCATTCCGGCCCTGCGAAGGCGACCAAAGCATCTTCGTCGCGCCATCGGGTGATCATGGAATACGTGTTGGGCGCCCATCGAGTAGGCATCCCAATCTCGCACGAAAGATTGCCGGTGGCTCGCGTGACTGCATCGACGGACAGGGAGCGAAACCCGGCCTCAAAAGCGGAACGGGTTGATGGATCAATCTCGACACGAAAGATGCGAAGAATCATGGCTGGTTGGCGAACTACATATTATACAGAAACTTTCTGTCTAACACTCTCCAGAGTAACGATAGGTGGAAACTTTCGGCATATTCCCCCATTTTAGCGCAATCGCCCGAACTTTTCCCCATATCATACCCAAGAGCTTATTAGCCAGATTAAACAACCTCTTTTAAGTGGATTCCTAACAACAAGCTGAAATAAAATAGACTTTTCGGGAAGTGTAGCACTAATTCTTCAATCCACCCCACAATTACCTAATTTTCGGGGAAAAAGTGCCTAAATTTTGCCACTGATCGCTCCTGTGTCCGACACTTTTTGATGAACAAAAAAGTCTAAAAGTTTTATCCAACAAGGTTTTTAGCTCTATTCAGCCAACCCTATTTATTGGTGTACTTGCAAATGAAGGACATAATGACCTAAAATCAGGTTATCTGACCATAATTCGTACTCTAGACGCAAATATTCGGGGAAATTATCCCCCTCTAATTGGAGACTACGGGTATAGTTGCGGAGGCGAAAAGCGTAACCCGGTTGAGGACTTTCGGCATTTAACCAGTAGCGACTGACACCAAAAACCCCTTGCTCCCAAAAATGACGATAGGCGAATTTTCCCTGGCCCTGCATGGTCATAATTACCCGGTTGGCCGAAATTTCCAGCCAAATTAACTTATTTTGATTATTTTCGGGTTTAAGTGTCTCTATTTCTGCGAGAGCCACCGGGGGTTGATTGAGGAGAAGATGAAACCGGTGGCGATCCTTTTGGTAGAGGGTAGCGGCAGTGTCTAAAGAGGAGAGGATGGGTAGATCTGTCGAGAGCAGACAGAAGGAAACGGGACGGCGGTGATGGGCAAGCATAGACTAGACTTAATGGTGTCCTTATCTCCACAATAGTGGATTCTCTGCCCACCGCTACCGGCACCGGAAATTTTTTTGAGAAAAAATCTAGAAAACACTTGCATTATTGAGGGACTTATGATTATAATTATTAATTGTGAGTAGCCTTCCTCGGTAGCTCAGTGGTAGAGCGGTCGGCTGTTAACCGATTGGTCGTAGGTTCGAATCCCACCCGGGGAGTTAATCAAAAATAGCAGCGGCAATAGTTTTTATTGCCGCTTTTTGATCTTACTAGAGAATTTCAGCGATCGCATTTTCTGGGCCGACTAAAGAAATGTAAGGATTTTGAAAATATTTACTGGCTACCGATCGCGCTTGTTCGGGAGTAATCTGATTAATAGAATTCAGGAAAGTGCGATCAAATTCAATCCCCAAACCTAAGCTTTCATACCAACCGTATAATTGAGCGATTTCGGCGTTAGTTTGTTTACCGAGAGCATATTGACCCAATAACTTATTTTTAGCTGACTGTAACTCCTCCTCACTCAAAGTTACTTTATATAACCTTTCTGCTTCCTGACGCAATCCCGACAGGGCCATGGCTGTGTTTTGGGGTGCAGTTCCCATATAAATGACAAATTGGGAAGAATCGAGACGGGTGGGATAAAAAGCAGAAACATCGTAGGCTAATCCCCGTTTTTCTCGCAATTCCACGAATAGACGACTAGATAACCCATTCCCCAGATAGGTACTCAATAATTTTAAAACCGCATAATCATCCTCTTGCACAGAAGAGCCGGGATATCCTAACATAACGATCGCCTGTTGACTAGCTTGGACGGTAGTTAAACAGGTGGGCTGAAAATCAAAAGCGGCCGGGGGTAAACTAGATAAAGGAAGATCGGGAATTGACCAACTCCCAAAAATTTCCGTCACTGCTTTTACTGCTTGCTCTAGGGTAATACGGCCAGAAAGACTAATTACCAGGTTATCGGGACGGAAAAAGCGACTATGATAGGCCAGCAGATCATCCCGTTGCAATTGAGAAACCGTTGCCTCCGTACCCAATAAAGACATACCATAGGGATGATCCGGGTACATAGCGGCGCGTAATTGATTAAAAGCCACATTAAAAGGCTGTTCCAATTGAGAGCGAATGCTTTGACGGGTGAGATTTTTCTCTAATTCGATTTCTGGGGGTGGAAAACTGGGAAAACGAATAATTTCCGCCGCTAGACGCAATATATCTAAAAAATCCTTGGTAACGGTCTTTAAACTAACCACAAAATAATCAGTCCCCGTGTCTGCACTTAAACCGGCCCCCGTGGACTCAACGCGATCGGCAATTTCTAGGGAAGATAACTTTTCTGTACCTTTGGTGAGCAGCACGGCTAAAAGACGAAATAAACCCGCTTTTTCGGTTTTTTCCCAACGAGTACCCGCATTTTTGAGAAAAATCCTCCCTGCAACTAACTCCACGGCCGTATTTTCCACCACTAAAAGAGTGATGCCATTTTCTAAGGTTAAGCGGTGAATGGGAGAAGCGGACATCGTTTATTCACAGGGTTGCATTATTGTAATAGCATATCGCTCCGGGGAGAGATACTGACGAGCCAGACGTTGTAGATCTGACGGTTGCAAACTTTGGATAACTTGGGGATAGATCGTGGCTAGGTCGGCAGCTCTCAGGGTTTGATAATATCCATAGAGTCCGGCTAATTGGCCCGGGGTTTCTGTGGAGAAAATATAATCGTTAGCTAATAACTGTTGAGTGCGGTGTAATTCTGCGGGGGTGACGGGATCATCGTGCAGATATTGGAGATGTTCACAGATAATGCCTTCAATTGTCTCAGTTTGTGAGCTAGATAGCCAAGCGCCGATGGTAAAGAGACTGGAATCTCGTTGCAGGGAAAAATTACTGTTAATATCGAGGACGATTTGCGCTTCTTCCCGCAGCTGTCGCACTAACCGCGAACAGCGTCCCCCAGCAAGAATTACCGAAAGCAAGTCTAATCCAAAGGCATCTTCTAGACGATCGCATCCCGGTCCCATCCATCCCATCAAGAGGCGACAATGTTCTAGGTGGGGTAAATATACTTGGGAACGACGAATTTCGATCAGGGGGGGTTCGGCAGCCACTAGATGGGGGGGAGATTCCGAGGGGACGGGAAATTCCCGAAAAGATTGCCGGATAATTTCTAAAGCTGGTTGGGGTTCAATTCCCCCGATAATCGCCACACACATATTTTCTGGTTGATAATAGGTGCGATGGAAACAGCGCATTTGATTGGGGGTTAATTGCTCTAAACGGGGTTGATCGCCTAGAATAGAGCGTCCGTAGGGATGGTTTTGATAGATACTTCCGCAGAGGGTTTGGTAGGCAATCCAATCGGGATCATCATAACAGGCGCGTAATTCTTCTAAAACTACATCTTTTTCCCGATAGAATTCCTCATCGTCAATCTCAGCATGGAGGAGAATTTCGGCCAGATGGGGTAGGGTATGTTCAATTTGGTCAACACTGGTGGTGAGATAGAAGTGTGCATAGTCGTGACTGGTGGCAGCGTTGGTCATGCCGCCACAATTTTCGATTAAATAGTCAAAGAGTCCGGGGGGAAGTTTTTTCGTCCCCTTAAAGATCATGTGTTCGAGAAAATGGGCCATACCTAACCATGGGTCGGGTTCAGCGATCGCACCTGCTTTAACCCACACATCTACTACCACCACAGGAGTCACGGGTAAGTACTGATGAATTACGGTTAAGCCGTGATCTAATTGCCATACCTGAGCGGGAAAAGAACTCGTTTGACACTGCGCTATCGACTTGATCAATGTCCGTTAACCAGATTTTTTGTTAAATTCTATACCTAGGTTATCTTATTCTCTTGCCTGTGCAACCATTAAAAAACTTTTGTCATGATTTCTAGATAATTCCGCCAAATATCGGCTATCTTGAAGCCATCAGGAGTCAGGAGTCAGTAGTCAGGAGACTCCGAGACAGGAGATTATTTTATTTATTCTCCCCACACCCCACACCCCACACCCCAATTCATAATTCATAATTCATAATTCATAATTCCCCCCCCCACACCCCTAGGGCTGTTTCATTCTCCCATCAGAATATCAAAAGTAAAAGCGATCACTATCAGGTAAAATGAGGAGTGACCGCCAACCTTTCAAATATATGTTGAGCTTAATAGAAAAACTAAAAAAAGTCAAGGACTTTCGGAAAGATAAAGGAAAAAGACACCCTTTATGGATAGTATTAGTAGTAATAATACTGGGAACGATGCTAGGATACTCAGGTTATAGAGAGCTAGGAGAGTTTGCT
>NZ_SFBO01000031.1:0-8189 GCF_007095705.1 Microcystis sp. Msp_OC_L_20101000_S702 | reverse complement strand
TATTTATGAATGTCTGAATGATGCCCATCTGAAACATAAAAAAGAACTGGATTCCTTGCTGACTCTACGATTTCAGAAGTTTAATAAATCTCAGATTATGAACGTCTAAAGTATAATTGTTCCTGCAGTGGATTGGTGGGGGGGAGAGTAGCCGTTAGTTCTCTTCTTAAAGCTGTGGCATAACCCTGACTGATATTTGTACATACATCTGGGGTGATGTAGGGGTTGGGAGGACTGGAGTTCACATCTAAAGTCGAAGCTAAAAATTTGACATCCTCAAAATCTTCTTGAATCCAAAAGTTAGCTTGAGCCTGTCTTTCTGACCGAACTTTATATAAGGCAGTGAACGCCATTAACTGTAAGGTTCCTGTTAAGAAAGCGGTAATAGTAAAAATGGCAATCATCACTTCTAACATCGAGAAACCAGACTCGGATGATGACAGTTTTGACTGTATCCCCTTTCCTTTTAATTTCACTTTTTACCCCCCCCCGTTTTTCCTGAAAACTACTGGCTTTTCTTCGCTCTTAACTACAGATTACGCAAATGATCGGATATTTCTAACTTTAGTCAGGGAATTAATTCCCCGAAAACCCTATTTTTCAAGTGAGTCAGATTGTCTAAGTAGCTGATTATAATTAAATTGAAGATATATCCCCCCTTAATCCCCCCTTGATAAGGGGGGTGCTGATCCCCCCTTAATCCCCCCTTGATAAGGGGGGCATCCGCAAGTTTTTAAGATCTACCTACTTAAACTCTCATTCAGTCATCATTGTACACTAATCTAGTCTGTGTCTGTGGTTACAATCGGCGATCGAGATCGCACTTAACCAGTAATTTAGATACACTAACAGCTTATCCGCCTAAAATAGCAATGCCTACGCCGATTAATAGAATTAATCCGCCATAAATGACTTCTTGGGGGGGGATTTCACCAAAAATGAACACTCCTAACAGACTAGCGGCGATTGGCTCTAATAAAATTACCATGGTTACTATTGTCGGTGCTACCCATCGCAAAGCCCAGTTAAAGCTAGTATGACCGATTAATTGCGGAAAAATCGCCATCATTAACACATAAACATACACGGATAGGGGATAGCTTTCGTAATCTTGACCAAATAAAAAAACAGAAGGTAATAAGGCTAATCCTGCGGTAGTGTAGGCTACAGTTATATAATTCTTAATATTTAAGCCCTTTCTTTGTGCTTCCCGTCCGAGGAGAATATAACCACTGACGAGAATTGCCCCAATTAAAGCCAAGCTATTGCCCAATAAAGGGTTAGGATAAGAACTACTCACATCTCGATCGGCTAAAACAATCAATAATCCCCCCGTTAGAGCCACAAAAATGCCGATAAAGGTTAATTTAGTCGGTTTTTCTCGAAACCACCACCAACCCAACAGGGAAACCCAGAGGGGATTAGTGGTGACTAAAGTGGTAGAAGCGGCGATCGAGGTGTAGGATAGAGAAGTAATCCAAGTAGCAAAATGGAGAGCTAAACAAAATCCTGCCCCCACTGCGTAATAATAGGCTTGAATAGGGACTTTTTGGCGTGATAAGGTCAACCAGTTCGGAATTAGGACAACAGAAGCCAATATCAGACGAGAAGTCGCTAAAAATAAACTAAATGCGATCGTAGCATTACCTACCGCTTCGATCGCTAACCGGATAAAAATTGCCGATGCAGAAACCGACACCACACCGATAGTTAAAATAAAAATAATTTTGGCGTTAGAAGGAGGCAAAATAGGCTACGCTTACGCGATGATCAATGATGTTATTCACCAGTTATTTTAACCGTAGGCAGTAGCCGGTCGTCAGTAGCCGGTCGTCAGGAAATAGGAGATTATTTTATTTATTCTCCCCACACCCCACACCCCACACCCCACACCCTACACCCCATTCACTTGATTATGGAACTACCAGAATTAAATATAGAGATAATTTGGGCGATTATTAACGATGAAATTGACGACGAAACCGTTAATAAATTGGTTTGGCAAAGTTTAGGTTATCGCTACGATGAAAGTCAAGGAAAATGGGATAATAGTCAAGTAGAGGAAGATTGGCGACGGGAATATCCCGAACCCCCGGATTTTATTGCCAATCGTCCCCCAACAGTAAAATTAACTCGATCGATCTTGCCAGAAAATAAACAATTATTAAAAGATAAATTGGGGTTTACCGGTTATAAAATTGGCGAATTCAATCCCCGCATGACTCGCCGTGCCACCGCCGCTAATTGGTTGTGCTTTTATGGGTTAAAATAGATCAGGAAAGTTATTTTATCAAGCTTCTAGCATGGTTACTATCCCTGTCAAGTCCTCCTCTCATCCCCTAGCATCCTATATTGAGCGTCTCACTGCTGGGGAAGCATTGTTAAAAGATACTCCCCAGAATTTGATCGAGGTAGTGGGTATCCTGAAAAGTTACGGAGTGGTGTTAGATGCTTATTCCAAAAATTTAATTTATATTGCGGAAAATCAGTTTTTGGTTTTTTTCCCTTTCTTTAAATATTTTAATGGTCAAGTATCTTGGCAAAAATTACTACAACACTGGTGGCATAATCGCATTAATTTTGAGTATGCTGAATACTGTATGAAAGCCATGTTTTGGCATGGTGGGGGTGGTTTAGATAGTTATGTAGATGGTGCCGCTTTTCGGGAAGTGACAGCCAAAGTTATTCAAGCCAAATTTAGGAATAATCCTCTAGTTTTAATTTTAAATAAAGCCTTCCCTGAATTTTTGCCAGAACAAATGCGGATGATGGCCTACTATAGCGGTTTAGGTCAATTTTGGCGAATTATGGCCGATACTTTTTTAAGTTTATCCGATCTCTACGATGTCGGAAAAATTACCAATATTCCCGAAGTGGTGGCACACATTAAGAAAAATTTAGTTGATAATGCTAGTCAAGCAATTGTCTATCAGGTAAAAATCAAAGGACAAACCTATGATCTGATCCCCAAATCGGCAGGATTAACCTTTCTTGCAGATACGGCAATCCCCTACGTTGAGGCGGTTTTCTTTCGCGGAACACCTTTTCCCGGTACAATTTCCTATAATGCCCAAGCCTATCAAATTCCCTACGATCAAGGAATGTTTGCCTATGGTGCTTTGTATGCGGATCCTTTACCCATCGGAGGTGCAGGGATTCCTCCCACACTATTAATGCAGGATATGCGTCACTTTTTGCCAGATTATCTGCACGACATTTATAAAAAGAGTTTTCGTCAAGAGGAAGATTTATTAGTCCAGATCTGCGAAACTTTTCAAAAGTCGATGTTTTGTGTGACAACGGCAGCCATTCAAGGATTAGCACCTTACCCTTTAACTACCACAGATTTAAAAGAACAAAAAGCCAATCGCATCTATCTAGAAGCATGGATGAATCGCTTTGTCAAGTCAAGATTAGAAGCGGTAAATCAATAATTATTCTGCCGATAAATCGGTAATTTTTGCAGTCAACAAACCTCCCTTACATTTATGTCAGATATTAACGCCCAACTTCAGGATATTTTAGCTCAATTGCAATCTTTAACCGAACGGGTTGCCCTCATCGAAGCGCGGCAGATGTTAGTACCAGACATCGAGCGCTATGGTAAATTACAGCAATTACTAGCTGAGGGGAACTTTAGGGAGGCAGACGCAGAAACTCTCCGAGTTATCCTCGAAACTGCCGGCAGAACCCGCGATACTTTAACCCCAGAGGATATGATGCGGTTTCCCGTTAATGTGATTCGAGTACTCGATCGCCTTTGGAAAAATTATAGCGGCGATCATTTCGGTTTTAGCAATCAGGTGAAGTTATATTTTGCCGCCGGCGGTAGTATTAACACCCTGCGTACCCAAGACGCGGAAACGATTAGAAAATTTGGGGAATTGGTAGGATGGCGCGACAAAGATGAGTGGCGTATCGATGATTATGATCACTGGGATTTTAGTCTAGCAGCTCCTGAAGGCTGTTTTCCCGCTCTCTGGTGGAAGTCTCCCTACGGGTTAAAAATGGTGACTTTTTGCTTTACTCGCCTGATAGAGTGCGATTTATAGGCAATGAAAGGGATTATCGGCTATTTTCGGGCTTTATTATCCCCCCAATTTGCTCCCACCGGGATAAAAGTGGCTGTAGTAGTGGGGACAATTTTATTGACAATTAACCACGGTTATGCTATAATGAGCGGCCGTATGACAAGCGATCGCTGGCTGGCGGCATTACTGACTTATCTAGTTCCCTATCTGGTCAATGTTCATGGGCAGTATAGCAGTTATCTCATGAAACCTTAAATTTAGAATTGCTGGGGTGCATCTCATATTTGGGACTTTCTCTCACCTATTGGTGAGCAGTAGAAGTTATTAAAAGAGGGCGAATGCAATTCGCCCCTACAATAATATTAGGGACTTGCGTGGGAATAATATCCCAGCCAGAAAATCGCTCTGTAGAAGAATCAGACCAGCCCTAAATGGCCCATTATCAAAGTGCAAGTCTCTCATTAGAGATTTTCATCGATCACTGAGCCTAAAAATAGACATTTGGGTGCCGGTTTCTTGCGCCCCTACAGTAACGGATTTTGTCCACAATGTAGGGGCGAACTGCGTTCGCCCAAAAGGTACATTATCAAAGCGCAAGTCCCTTATTTACCCATCTGATTCTTCTTCCGTTTTCGAGTATTTTAAACTATAAAATGGCAGCGGTAAAACTCCCTTAGCTAGGATTTGATAAATGCGATCGCTCTCTTTTCAGTAAGGCACTAGCGAGAAAAATACCCAGTATTGCCAATACAGCCATAGCATAAAAAGCATAAGTGTAAGTACCGAACCAATCGCGAATTCTACCAGTTACTAAAGTTCCGATCAAAGCACCAACACCGTAGGCAGTAAAAACAATACCGTAATTTTGGGCGTAGTGGTCAGGATTAAAGAAGTGGAGAGTGGTAGCGGGAGCTAGGGCTAACCATCCCCCTAAACAGAACCAAAATAGACAAAAAGCCACTAGATAGCTAGTAACCGCCCCTTTTTCAGCCTTGACCATCAACAGACAACCAATCAAAATGAGTGTATAGGCCCCGATCGCTAGATAATGGGGTTTCCAGCGATCGCTTAACCAACCGAACAAAGGACGACTAATACCATTAAACAAGGCAAATAGCGCAACACTACTAGCGGCTAACCCCGGCTCGATCTGGATAATTTCCTCAGCCACAGGACTAGAAATACCGATAGCACTCAAGCCAATTAAAGCACCAATGGCATAGCAAAGCCATAAGCCATAAAATGAGCGACTTTTCAGCATATTCACTGGATAATTAGCCTGAAAGTCGGATTTTCGATTAGCTAAATTGGCGGGGGGTTGCCAGTCTTGAGGGGGTAACTTCATTGTGATCGCAATAATCACAATAATTATTGTAAAGATAATCCCCAAAAATCTTAAACTTGGTCTAACGCTATATTCATTGATTAATCGATTGGCTAAAGGTGCGGTAATCAGGGGAGAAAGGCCAAATCCGATGATAGTTAAACCCACCGCTAAACCTTTTTTGTCGGGAAACCAGCGTGCCACCACTGCCATGGGAACACCGTAAGCGATGCCGACTCCTGTGCCGGCAATGACTCCGTAGGTCAGAATAATTGTCTGGATCTGAGCGGCAAAACTAGCGAGAATATAGCCTAAACCGACGATAATTCCGCCGATAGCGGTCATCCTGCGAGTACCTACCCGGGGGATATAAAAACCGGCGATTGGCATAGAAGCGGCATAAAACACTAGGGCCACAGTGTAGGGTAGTAAGCTTTCCGTGGCGCTGAGATTTAACTCTGTTTCTAGGGGTTTTCTAAAGATACTCCAAGAGTACACCGTCCCTAAACAGAGTAAAACGCCCATTCCTAGAGGTATTAATAACCATCTACCTTTGGCTGCGGGTAATCCCAAAACTGTCAACTCGGAATCGTAATTACTGGTAGTCATAGATTGCCGTGACTCTTTCTAGACTTGCTGGCCAGTATTCTAGATGAGGTCATGGCTAATAGGGCCAATTTTCCAGAAAATTTTCCGATTAAAATGGGGGGTGAAATAATTCACCCCCTTAAAAGTCTCTCCCCATCTATAGCTGAGGGACTTCTGACGAACTTTAACTAAACTGCTGCGAAGTAAACTTTTGACTTCACAGGATCGGGAACCATGGTAGCATCCCCTTCTTGCCAACCGGCGGGACAAACTTCATCCGGATGGGATTGGACGTATTGAATCGCTTTTAGAGTGCGGAGGGTTTCATCGACACTGCGACCAAAGGAAAGATTATTAATAGTAGCGTGTTGGATAACACCTTCTTTATCGATGATAAACAGACCACGCAGGGATACCCCCGCATCAGGATCAAGAACATTGTAAGCGGTGCTGATTTCTTTTTTCAGATCCGACACCAAAGGATAGGCCACATCCCCCACACCGCCGGATTTTCTCTCGGTTTGAATCCATGCCAGGTGAGCAAATTCGCTATCGACGGACACCCCTAAAATCTCGGTGTTGATGCTGGCAAATTCGCTAACTCGATCGCTGAAAGCGGTAATTTCCGTGGGGCAAACAAAGGTAAAATCGAGGGGATAGAAGAATAAAACGACGTATTTACCCCGATAATCCGACAATTTGATGGTTTTGAACTCTTGATCGAAAACGGCGGTCGCGGTGAAATCCGGCGCCGCTTGTCCGACTCTTAAGCAACCTTCGGCGGTCATACTTTTAATCTCCTTAATCTAGTTTCTGGGAAAATGCAACTATTTTTACATTCCTTAACAACTATATCATAGTCATAACGATTTTGAGTAATTGGCCGTTAGTTGGGGATTGGGGTGGAAAGTGGGGAAGTGGGGAGACCAGTTCGTGTGTGTTGCGGGGGAGAATAAATAAAAGCTGTGTACTGGAAACAACACACCATGCTGATCAAGGATTTATGCGATCGCCTGACGAAGTGATAATAGGTAACACATCATTGGAGCGGACAGATGTGATATTTTGGGTTAGAATTGACCATTAGAGACGATTTGCTGCCGATCAATTCAGCCGTTAGCTTGCAGTAACGAACCTATGAAAATTGAGGATTTTGGCAATGTTCAGTTATCTTAAAGGATTTTTAGTTAGCCATGCTTCGAAGCTAATTCTATCTTTGTTGGTCGGAGTACCAGTGATCACAACTGTGAGTATCATTATATCCAATCAAATCGCCAAAAAAGAACCTATAGATTTGCAACCCGAAGAAGTAGTACGCAGACTACAAGAAGATTATCCGGGTTGGCAAGATAAACTCTTTGCTTGTCCTTGTACTGAAGACGAGATTATTCAACAAAGGATTATTAACGCAAAATCCTATCCATTAACACCAGCAGGACTGGGCTAGCTTGCACATGAAGAGGTTGTGGGTAATCATCCGGGAGCTAAAGGTTTTTATCGCTCTGTTGCCCCTGAGGAATATCGACCGGAAGGAAGGAACGATTTATACCCATTAAGGCCAGGTCAGCAATGTACTTACGATGAGAATGGTAGATTAATCACCCATGGACCAGCAGCCGGAACACCCGATGCCTATGGTTCCAATGCGACGGATTCCTATTTCTTTACGTCTATAGGTAAAGGTAAGATAAGTGGATTGCACAGAACATGGGATGTGGACACTTACAAAAAGTTGGGATGGCGAGAGTATCACAAAATTTGGAAGCCGAACAACGGTAATAGCTGCCTATTCAATCCTTCGCCAGAAAATGTACGCTCATTAGACAAACAAATTGCCCAAGCTGAGTTTGGAATTCCTAGGTTATTAAGCGAAGGAGTTTTAGTTACTAATATTAGACTTTTTAGAGAAGATATTAAAGATCTCCTAGATGGCTCTCCAAGACCATTATATGAAGTTATATACGAATCAGGAAGTAAAGATAATGTAAAGAGAAAGTGGAGGAGATGGGTTCAATGTTCCAAGAATAATCCTTGGATAGCTTATTCTCTTAATGATTACGATAACTTAAAAGAATCGCAAAATTCTCTTATAATGATTCTCAATCTTTCTCCTGGCAACTTCCCTAGCTAGGGTTTGCTGAATAAATCTAAAAACCTTACAGGAAAGGGCTTTTAGCTTGATTGAGAGCTTCCCAAATGCACTTAAATCTGCTAGAATCTCTTAAAACCCTTGCATCACCCTTGCA